>NZ_JAUBUJ010000210.1:0-4361 GCF_036705405.1 Microcoleus sp. B13-B6 | reverse complement strand
CAGTTACACTAACCAGAGGGTTAGGCTAATCGTCCTTGGATATTCTTTATCCATTTGGATTAAACGAGTCGCACTCCCACCGATTGTATTATTTACTATGGGAAAAAGTTAGCAGTTTATAAAGGGTACGATAGTATAGACTTACAAGGAGAATTAATGATAGCTGTTAAACACGTTATCGGATGCTGGAGTCTTTATCCTTTCCCACAGACATTGAGTGTTCCTTTTTCTGATTACAAACAAGCTAAATTAGCATTGAAAAATTTTCCTACATCATTGAAAGGTGAGTTAGTGCATTATCATTCTAGTAAACTTGCGAAATTATTGGGATTAACAATTAATGGTAATTACGCCTATTTAATTAAATAACGTCGATCGGACTGCCGCCAATTTTGGAGTCTTATTGGTGGAAAACCCTACTAAATTCGGCAGACATCAAAGCCTGCCTTGCTTTTGCCACAGACCATGAGAAAACTGATCTGCCCTGGCTACTTTCAACGACAGGGTTCTTTTTTTCTCACTACTTGCTCAAACCTGAAATCCTGACCTAAACAAACCAGGATTATTTACAGGTATAATTACGCTTATTAGTACAAAATATTGCTTTATGGACTACCACGACATCATCACAATTGAACCGGGAAAACGCAGTGGCAAACCATGTATTCGGGGAATGCGAATCACCGTCTACGACATCTTAGAATATCTCGCCGGTGGCATGACGGAAGCAGAAATTCTGGAAGATTTTTCAGAATTAACTTCGGCAGACATCAAAGCCTGCCTTGCTTTTGCCGCAGATCGTGAAAAAAAGTTATTTGTGGCATCCCTGTGAAACTACTGTTGGACGAAAACCTCTCAGACCGAATTCTTCAGAGAATTATCGGTTTGTATCCCGATTCTGCTCATGTCAAGACCCTAGGACTGACAAATACTGATGATGCAGAAATTTGGGAATATGCAAAGGCAAATGATTTTGTGATTGTTTCCAAAGATTCTGACTTTCATCAACGGAGTTTACTTTACGGTCATCCTCCCAAATTTATTTATCTCCGTGTTGGCAATTGCTCAACATCTAAAATTGTTCAAATTATGCGAGATGAAATCGACATCATTAGTCACTTTGGAGATAGAGAAGCAGAGAGTATACTGGTATTGTCCTACCATGAAACCAAAAAAGCAAAGACTGAGGACATATCAACTTAAGGAGTTTACAGGAGTGAATAAAATATCCAGCAAGTTAAGCTAATATAAAATTGTTTATCTCTGCTCAATAATCCACTGAAAATGATGAAAGAAGACACCCTCAAAATCGTTGGTTTTCATGGACATATTTACTTCGACGCTGATAATCGCGATGCCGCAGCGCGTGTACGAGAAGGATTGACTCAGTTTGAGGTGCAGCTTGGGCGTTGGCATGACAAACCCATTGGCCCCCACCCCCAAGCAATGTATCAAGTTGCCTTTTTACCAGACCAATTTGGCAAAGTCGTTCCCTGGTTAATGCTGAATCGTGAGGGACTCAATATTCTCGTTCACCCTGAAACAGGCGACGATGTGGCAGACCACACGAAACATTCTTTGTGGCTAGGAGAGAAACTAGAGTTGAATGTCGAATTCCTGCGACCTAGGACAGGCAATGCCAGCTTATGATCGATCCGCGCGCAAGGCGAGGGCGTTACTCCAGACTGACTTATCGCTGATAATAGATAATTAGCCGCCGATTTGAGACATGGTGCGGCTGTAATTTCCTGTATTTACTAATAATAGTTATAATATCCTTAACAAATGACTGAATAAATGTATGAAAATTAGAGCAATCATCCATCCCGCCGAAGAAGGTGGCTATTGGGCTGAAGTTCCCGCACTTCCTGGGTGCATTACCGAAGGAGATACTATGGAAGAAGTGGTGGCTAATTTAAAAGATGCGATTGAAGGTTGGCTCGATGTTGCTAATAGTCGCGTAGCCTCGATCTTTACCCCACTCTATCCAAGCTGATGCAATCTGTTTTACCCTTCCCCTTTGTTCCGGTTTAATGGGATTTTCACCTGTAATTTCATTCAATGCAGCTAACCAGTAAAGGGAATTTTTTTTCAGTTCCGATAGCAACAGCGGCACGACTTGAGAACCCATATTAATAATTTCCTGATATGCAGGATGCTGAGACATTTGAGCTGTCGAAGACATTCCCCCAACTTCACTCTGCCATTCCGTAGCAAGAGTATAAAATTTGTCAATTACCTCGATCGCAATTTCAGCATTTTGACTGCAAATATCTCGATCGGTATTTGCTGCAGGATTTTCTCGTTGCGCGATCGAGCTTTCAATGTTCATCAAGACTAATTCTTCGATGGATACATTCATCTGGGCAGCAACTTTTTGTAGCTTCAGCATCAGCCGGTCTGAAATGGCGATCGAGATGGTGTTCATCTGACTTACAAAATTGGATGATGTCTTAAGTGTACCAAATAAATTATCGATACAGAGTTGACAAAGATTGATCGCCCATTTTTTCCCAAGTATAGCAGTCGCTAAGGCGCTTTGGTCGTTGGGATCAGGAGCCGGGTAGTTGTAGGTTGGGTTGAGGAACGAAACCCAACTTGTTACCTCCAGAGAGAGTTGGGTTTCGCTTCGCTCTACCCAACCTACGAATAATTAGATTACCCGCCGATTTGAGACATGGTTCGGCTGTAATTTCCTTGAGTAGTTCCCGAATCTCGCTGCTTGAAATTAATCTCCGGTTTAATCTCTAATATCTGCTGCACTCGATCGCGCAATTCAACCGTAGACACCCCATTCCGCAAAGCAGTTTTTAAGTCAATTTGCCCCGTTTCGTTCAGCAGACAAGGCCGCAGCCACCCGTCAGCAGACAAACGCATCCGGTTGCAGCGATCGCAAAAACACTCGGACATTTGGCTGATAAAGCCTAAAGTGCCCTTCGCCCCCGGAATTTGAAACACATCCGCCGGCCCATTTCCGCGCACTCCCGACTCGGCTAACCCGTATTTGTCGCTAATTTGTTGCCGCAATTCTGCCGAAGCTACCCAACCTTTATCGCCAAATAAATCCCCATTGCCGATCGGCATAAACTCAATAAATCGAACGTGCCAATTCCGGTTAATAGTTAATGCAGCCAAATCCAATATTTCGCTGTCATTCACACCGGGAATTACCACAACATTCAGTTTCAGCGGGTCGAATCCTGCTTGATAAGCCGCTTGAATTCCCTCCCAAACCTGCGTCCATCGCGATCGTCCCCGACTGCCTATTATTTTATCAAAAGTCTCCGGTTCCAAGGAATCCAAACTAATATTAATCCGGCGCAAACCAGCATTGTAGAGATTTTCCGCCATTCCCGCCAGCAAAAAGCCATTAGTTGTCATTGACAAATCTCGCGTTTCCGGCATTGAGGCGATCGACCTCACCAATTCCACCACCCCAGGCCGCAGCAGCGGTTCCCCACCCGTCAAGCGAAACTTAGTAAATCCCACGGGTATAAAAACTTCCCGCAGCAGAGTTAGCAATTCCGAGTGAGTTAACAACTGCTGCTGCAATACATAGTCCAACTCGCTACCTTCCGGCATACAGTAGAGACAGCGGAAGTTGCAGCGGTCTATCAAGCTAATCCGAAGGTAGTCTACGGTATCCATGTCAATAGTTTGTAATATTATTTAATTATAAATGCTGACTCGATTTTCTGCAATTATTGATAGAGAGCAATAAACCTGCATCAATTTCTTTTCACCTTCCCCCCCCTCTCTTACTCTGCGCCCTCTGCGCCCTCTGCGGTTAATAAAAAAAATCTCATTCACAACTAAAATAAACTTGCTAACTATATGTTTTTTGAATTTGAAGCTGATTTTGTGGAAGCTTTGCGCTGTATCCCCATGCAGGTACGTCTCAAGTTAGATACTTGCGGCATTAAATTAAAGTTGCAGGATTGGAATCATTTTAACCAAGCAGAACGTCAAATGCTTGTAGAGAAACCTTGCTTGACAGAAGCAGAAATTATCGATTACCGAGAAAAGCTAAATCAAATATTAATTCAACAGACAGGCAAACCGGGAACTGATTTGGCGGTTGATGAAAATCCTCCGTGGATGGATGCTGCAACTGTACCGGAGTCTGTTTCTGCAAAAGCGCAAGAGCTCGGCGTGACAATTACTTTGCCACAGTGGGCGAGTTTGCAGCCACTACAGCGATTTGCTTTGATTAAGCTTAGTCGATCGAGCCACGAGAATAAAAACTTTCTCCCCGCTGTTCGAGAGTTTCAACTTATTGAATAAGTAAGCTGTTGTACCTTTAAATAGGGTATAATAAAAAAGGAGTTTAGTCAATCTCTACAAAAATGCCAGCTAAAAAC
>NZ_JAUBUJ010000209.1:0-4363 GCF_036705405.1 Microcoleus sp. B13-B6 | reverse complement strand
AATCAGTTACACTAACCAGAGGGTTAGGCTAATCGTCCTTGGATATTCTTTATCCATTTGGATTAAACGAGTCGCACTCCAGGCAATTGTACTGTAGCCCTGTCCGATAATTACGCCCCCCTGATATTCATGGGTTCTGTCTTTTAAGGTTTTAGCGTCTGGTCTCCCCCATACAGTACGATCAATCGCCACTAATATATGTTCTGTTGCGGGTACTTGCTGTTCTAATTGCTCTCGATACAACTCCATCACTTTTTTTCGGTCAGGTCTACAGTCTTGTAAGGCTTCATAGATACTTGACCATTGTCGATTGAATAGCGGGCTGAGTGAAAATTCTGCCAAACAAGACGCATTCCTGGTGGTCATCACTGCATCCATCAGCTCGAATGTGGCATCTTTCGCTCGCACCAATAATTCGTATGCTGCTTGACGAAAGTCCTTTAATCGTTCACTGTTCATTGAGGGAGTCAATAGGTTTTATTTTTCACCCTCATTCTCTCCCGGCGCGGTGGCTCAAGTCCTGCTTTTGCCACCCTTCTCTCTTTTTTAGTCTAAACTCCAGTTGTCAGCAGCAGGTCGTTTATCTACAGAACTAAAATATCATAATTTAACCCAAATCTGTAGCAGACAATCCACAGCAAAATCCGATGCTAATTCGACCAGTTCTGACCTTTCTAGCTCTAAGCTAATATTTAAAGTTCAGGCACAACTAGAATTAAGTAGTTAAGCAAAATTAATTACATAATTATCTCCAAATTCTTTAAGGATTTTTTCGACAGATGAAACAAGAGCTTGCCAGCTAGAGTACGCATCTATTTCGAGCCATTCATATTGGATAAACCGCCACAAAATCTCAATTAAATTCAATTTAGGTGAATAAGTCGGCAATTCAAATATAGTTAAACCGCGTTTTTTCCATTCTTCAATTTTCTCAAAAATGGCATGGCTAGTATGAATAGAAGCTTGATCTACTACAATAACTGTTGGCCGCTCCACCACAGCAAAGAAAGTATCTATGCAGGCTATGATTACAGAGCGAATTAATAGTCTGCTCTGAAACATAAGCATGAAAAGTGTTTTGCCGATTCATGATTCCCCAGACATTTAAACGCTTAGTTCTACGACTCTCAATTGACAAATATTCACCAATATCTTGCCATCCATAAGGGACACAAGGGATGCCACAAAATCCGGATTCATCTAAATAGTATAAATCAATTTTTCCCTCATTTTCTAGTTGTTTTAATTCTGACAAGTTTTCTTTTTTTTCCTTGTATTCTATGGGGTCTGGCTTGCCACCAACACCTCGACGCATCCTATGCCAACTCATACAAAGTTTTTTAATTATTCTCTTAATAGTTTCCGTACTGATATTAATATTCCATTCTTGTTTAATATTTTGCACTACTTGCTTTAATTGTTTTGGTTGCAATTTTACCCAGTCTCTAATTTGAGCTGATTGTGCGGAATTAAATGTTTCTTTTCTGCCTCTACCTGGTTTATTATATAATCCGACCATTCCCTCATATTCCCATCGATTCAACCAGTTATACATAGTCTTATAACTTATACATAGTCTTATAACTAACTTGAAAAATTTTCATCAAGTTTTCATTTTTGACACCTTGTGAAACTAAGATTAAAAAATGTGCTTGCTAGGCGCACTTGATGATGTCTGCTTTCGCGATAAATTCGGTTTAGAAATTTCAAGGAAAGTGGATTAATATCTCGCATTAAAAACATATAAAACGTCTCTAAATAGTATCCGCTCAATAAATCGGGGTAACAGCAAAAAAGAAGTTTCACAATCTAGGCACAGCATAGTAGAATATGATTCATGACGCAAGAATCATCTCCTCAAAAATTAGTAGAGACCTTACTGCAAAGCATTGAGCCATCTGAGATTGCTGACGAATCATTGCGTCGTACTGTGTCCATATTGCTAAACCTTGTAGAGCAATTACAAGCAGAAACCAGAGAATTACGGTCAGAAAATCAAAGATTAAAATCCGAAAACAATCGCCTCAAAGGAGAACAAGGCAAACCAGAGGTCAAAGCTAATGGAGCGAAAAAGTTAAAAGAGAACTACTCATCCGAAAAAGAGCGAAAAGCACCAAAAAAGCACATTAAAAGCAGTAAAAATGCGATCGTCAAAGTTGACCGCTCAAAAATCCTGGAGTATCCTGAAGCAGAACTGCCATTCGATGCAGAATTTAAGGGTTATGAAGAGGTAATAGTTCAAGACATTTTACTGAAAACAGATAACGTGTTATTCCGGAAACAGTAGTATTACTCACCTTCAGAAAAGAAAACATACGTTTCACCCTTACCATCCGGATATGATGGAGAGTTTGGTCCGGGAGTAAAATCCTTAGTTATGAGCTTGTATTACGGGGGAAACATGACGATGCGGAAAGCTATTAGATTTTTTAAGCAATATTGGGATTTCGATGTCAGCGGGTTATTTATCAAATCTAGTGGTGAAAAATTCATCAAAGTTTGAATCAGAATTTAACGAAGTGTATGAATCCGGATTAGCAAGTAGTCCTTGGCAACACTTAGACCAAACAAGTGCGCGTGTTAAAGGAGTAAATCACACTACAAATATAATTTGCAACCCATTATATACAGTTTATTCTACAACTTTAAGAAAAAACCGATTAAGCGTACTTGGAGTATTACAGAACAACCCAGAACTTGAGTTTATTATATCTCCACTTACTTACCAGCTATTAGATAAGTTCAATGTACCCCAGAAGTGGAGCCATCAAATTAAAGGATTGCTAAGAGAAATTCCGTTGAAGGGTGATGAGTTTAACTCCTTGCTGAATAAAAATATGGGTGCTGTAGGCTCTCAACATCGTACCAGGATTTTAGAGGCAGCAGCGATTGCTTTTTATGCTCAGCAATCCCAGATTCCGATAATAAAAACTCTGGTGACTGATGATGCACCCCAGTTTAAATTACTCACAGATGATTTATCTTTATGTTGGGTGCCTGAAGCAAGACATTATAAAAAGTTAAGTCCATTTGTAACTTGTCATCAAAAAAGTTTAGACAAGTTTCTTGATGATTTTTGGGATTACTACCGAGAATTATTAGCTTATAAAAACTCTCCATCTGGGTTAGAGAAGCTCAGGCTCAAATCAAAATTTTGGGAAATTTTCGGCAGTTCCTCTGGTTATGAACAATTAGATGAACGAAAAAAATTAACTTTGAGTAAAATATCTGAGTTGCTTTTAGTTTTGGAGCATCCGGAATTACCTTTACATAATAACCCGGCTGAACTAGCTGCTAGAACAATCGTGCAGCGACGAAATATTAGTTATGCAACCCAAACTTGTGAAGGAACGAAGGCGATGGACATTTTCATGTCTCTGGTTGCCACTACCCGCAAATTAGGAATTAGCTTTTTTGAATATATGAACGACCGTATTTCTCACCTGGGAAATATTCCATCTTTGGGGATGATTATTCGTCAACAATCTTCAGTTTATTCTTTGGGTGTGTCCTGGTCTGATTGAACAAATTCAAAAAAATATAAAGGCTCTGAATTCTTGGCACTTGATTCCTTTAGTAAGTGTCGTATAAACCCACGGTTAATTGTGACTTTAGTAGCTAAAAAAAGTTATGACATCCTTGATTTTATGATTAATAATACGTCATATTCTACCATGCTGTGCCTAGATTGTGAACCTTCTTTTTTTGCTATTACCCCGATTTATTGAGCGGATACGATAATCACATCTGCGGAATGTGGGTTATCAGCACTTATTGAGCAGTTACGAAAAGAGATCAACAATATTTTCCAGATACTGTGAAGACTATTACTAATTGGTTGGACGAGATAATTGCTTACTTTGATAATAGGACAACAATTGGTATTGTTGAAGGTATTAACAACAAGCTTAAGTTAATAAAACGTTCTGCATATGGCTTTAGGAATTTTGAAAACTACAAAAATAGATGTTTGCTTAATTGTCATTTTAATTGTTAGTTTGGCATACCAAGTAAGGAAGAACCGAAGAACCTTGTAAGGAAGAACCGAAGAACCTTTTTTTTCTTTGCATGATCTCGGTTGATTCGTTTTTGGCTACTCATAACTGGTTCAATTATGGCTGAACTGCTTGCCCCGTAAAGGTTTCGTCCTATTTTACCTTTTTTTGTCTACCCCTTGACAATTTGCACTTTTTCTTAACTTGTCACAAATGAGCCCGTCTAAGTTCTTTAAAACCTAAAACAAAAGCTCCTACATCAGAGAAGCTTTTGTTTGTATATTGCTGAACGGCATCGATCTATTTTCTCAGGCAGTGACCCGCCAAATATCTTCGCCACATGGGGATTTAACAACCGAGTTGAGGAT
>NZ_JAUBUJ010000208.1:0-4456 GCF_036705405.1 Microcoleus sp. B13-B6 | reverse complement strand
GGTATGGAAGTAATGCACGAGCGCAATGCTCACAACTTCCCACTTGACTTGGCTGCTAGTGAAGTCACTCCAGTAGCAATGGTAGCTCCTTCTATCAATGGCTAAGTTTTAGTCTGAGATTACAAAAAGCGCTCCTAGAAATAGGGGCGCTTTTTGTTTGGGGAAAATATTTTTCAGACAGTCATGGATATATGGGCCCGCCGGCGAAGACACCGCAACTACAAAAATCAACAGTTCGCGATCGCACTCCTATCAAAGAAACCGGCTTTTTTACCGAATCTACGGGCTGCAACCCATCTTTTCATAAAAAACCCGGTTTTTGACCACCCGTGCGTCCTGGACTAATATTGATAGGTGCGATCGCCCTTTAATCCAACATAAATAATCCCCATGATATTTGAAACAGAGAGATTGGTTTTGAAACCGATTGTGGAGAGCGACCTCAACACGCTTCATAGAATTTTCACTGATTCCTATGTGAGGAGATATCTGTGCGACGGCGAAATCTGGTCGCTACAAAAGGTTGAAGAAATGCTTGCGGAAAACAAAAAGCTGTTTGCCCAAAAGCAATTCGGTTTGTGGTTTATCGAAACTAAGAGCGATCGAGAAACTATTGGATTTGTGGGTTTGTGGTATTTTTTTGAAGAAGCACAGCCGCAGTTAGTTTACGCACTGCTGCCGAAAGCACTTAAACAAGGTTACGCTACTGAAGCATCAACCAAAATATTGGATTATGGTTTTGAGGAACTTGGCTTTAACTATCTTGTCGCAAGTTGCGATCGCCCAAACATTGAGTCGCAAAAAGTCGCAGAAAGACTCGGAATGAAACAAGTAGAAGAAAGAATTATCAATGGAAATCCGATATTATTCTTTAGAATCGATAAGTAGTAATTAGCAGTAAGACCGCAATGCACAAATGGCTTTCGGTGGTGGGGATTGGCGAAGATGGACTTTCGGGACTCGGCCCGATCGCCTCTACCCTTCTCTCTCAATCTCAAATCGTTGTTGGTGGCGCCCGTCACCTAGCAATGCTACCAACCGACGACACCCGCGAAAAATTGGTTTGGGCATCGCCTTTGCAGACAACAGTTGACGAGATTCTCCGCCGCCGGGGACAATCTGTGTGCGTGCTAGCAAGCGGCGATCCGATGTGTCACGGCATCGGCGTCACGCTGTCGCGCCAAATTCCCATTTCGGAAATGACTGTGATTCCGGCGGTATCGGCTTTTAGTCTTGCTTGCGCCCGTTTGGGTTGGCCGATCGCCCAAGTTGAGACTTTCAGTTTGACAAATCGCCCGATCGCATCGATCGCCCTTGCTTTGTATCCGGGGGCGCGCTTGCTGGTGTTGAGCGCTGACAGACACACGCCGGGAAAGGTTGCAGAATTGTTGACGCAGCGGGGGTTTGGCAGCAGTTTGATGACCGTGTTCGAGCGGATGGGGTCGGAATCGGAACGGCGGATCGAGGGGGTCGCAGCAGCCTGGAAGGCAGCGGATTTGGCTGATTTGAACACGATCGCGATCGCAGTTGCAGCCGATCGACCAACTGTGATTTTCCCTCGTACCTCCGGTTTGGCGGATACTGCTTATCGCCACGACGGACAACTTACCAAGCGGGAGGTTAGAGCCGTTACTCTGTCAACGTTAGCACCGATTCCCGGAGAGTTGCTTTGGGATGTGGGGGCGGGCTGCGGCTCGATCGCGATCGAATGGATGCGGAGTCATCCTCGGTGCAGGGCGATCGCGATCGAACGCCATGCGACTCGATTGCAATACATCGCTGAAAATTCCTCTACTTTCGGCGTTCCCGAACTCGAAATCGTTGCGGGAGAAGCACCAGAAGCCCTGACAAATTTACCTCAACCGAATGCTATTTTCATCGGCGGCGGTGTCACCGCAGAATCTGTGCTGGAAACTTGTTGGAATGCTTTAGGTGAAGGCGGCCGATTAGTTGTTAATGCGGTGACTGTTGAGAGCGAGTTTAAAGTTTTGCAATGGCACGATCGTTATGGTGGGGAACTAATTAGAATTGGGATTCAGCGAGTAGGGGCGATCGGCTCTTTTCAGGGTTGGAAGCCGCTTGCACCGGTGACTCAGTGGGCGGTTGTTAAGGGGTAATACCAATTCTGATTGGAGCGGAATGATTTAACCACAGAGTACGCAGAGAACACAGAGGAAGAGATGAGAGAGATGAATCATTCCGATGAAGAGTGGATTTGATATAAAAGGCGATCGATCTTTTTCCAATAAAGCTATAATCAATAATATTCTCTGGAATGAGAGTGATAATGCCAGACGAATCATCTGTAGATCCTTATTTAGATCGACTGTTTGAAGACTATTCCAACACTGAAGTTATCGAACTACAGCAATATCTGTCTGAATGGGATAGAGGAACTTATCGAACTGTGGCCCAAAGTGTGTTAGACCATTCACAAAGAAAAGGATTTGATCCACTCAAATATTTGCGTAAAGCACACAACTTCCACACCAGAGGTGCTGTAAGAGTTCCTCGCACGGGATATCGGCAGGATGGAGCCGCTGTTTACCGAAAGGGCTATGAGTTTTTAATTGTGCGACCTGACCAGTATGGTGTTGAGAAAATCGTGACTTATGGCATTAATGAGGAATAGCGATATGGCACAAGTTCAGAACAAATTAGCGCTTGGGCAGGATATTATTGTGCAACTTTTGGCACAGTTGACAGTTGACTATCAAAACACTAAATCAGAGCGCAAAGAGATATCTCAGAGGTATCTTGGTTCTGAGGAAGATTTTTCGTTTCTGGAGGAGCTTGAGTTAGTAACAGTAAGTATTCGCGGTTATGCTAGTCAGATTGAGGAGCGCGCAGAGGTTGAGAATCGCGAGCAAGCGATCGCAGAGTTACATCAGCTTCGGGTGTTCGATCGTTCTGCGATCGCTCAGTTTTATAATGAGACGCGATCGGGCTATCTTCAAATGCGGTCTTATATCCGAATGCTAGACTATTTGCGGTTGCTGGTTTTGGAGTATTTGCAAATGGAATAGAGCTCCAGATAAGTTAGTTTACCAGACACCGTAGCCACCTCGACGATCGGCAATTTCTTGCTCTAACTCCACTTCATTGAGAAGTTTCATACCGTTGGCGATCGCCCGTTGGCGAAGTTTCCACAAGGTTTGACCGAGTTGTGTTTTGGGGGTAAATTCAGGTGAAAATTTGAGCGCTAGAGCTTGGGTAAAGTGAAGGACTTTTGCGCGATCGGCGGGGGCAAGTTCGCGCCAGTATTGTAGGAGGATTTCTTCGGGAGGCATGGAAAATTTTTGAGCCTAACTCTAGAATTTATTTTACTCTTTTACGATCGATCGGGTCAATGCCATTGGCGATAATAATCTAGTTTATTCCCATAGTCTTTGAACAGCATAAGCATCAAACACTTCATCACGGCTGACTAAAACTAAAGCATGATTAATGGATTGGGCAATTAAAATGCGATCGAATGGATCGCGATGGTGGAATGGTAGATTGCGAACCAGTACAGTATCCGCAAAGGAAATTGGCAGTAATAAGATGCCAGCAGCAGGTAACTGAGCTTCGATGTCTGCATAGTCTGCTTGCAGTATCAATTTACCAATGCTGATTTTGATGGCAATTTCCCAAAGACTGGCAATACTCAAATAGACTATATCGGCGGCTTCAATCTGCTCCTTCAAGGTAACTGATAGGTTAGGAGCATTTTCTGAAAACCAAATAAAAGTGTGAGTATCGAGGAGCAATGCACTCATTCCATATACTCCTGGAAATCCTCTAATGGTGCATCAAAATCATCAGCAAGCGGTAAGACAAACGTGCCTTTCATCATCCCGGCTTGACGTTTCTTTTGAGGAGGATTTACGGCAACCTCATTATTTGCATATTTGGCGGCCAAGAATTCTACATAGTGCAAAACTTCCTGTTTCAGGGAATCTGGCAACTTGACCAGGGTTTCTAGGATGGTGGTTTCTAGCATTAGATAACCTCTTGCTGGATAAGCTCATGATAACAAGCGCAAAGCAAAACTTACCGATGTCTCTAATCTCGCTCTAAGCTACCGGGCGGGCAAATTTCGATTTTGACAGTCATGCCTACTTGGTTTAGCATTGCGATCAGAGTATCAACCGAGAATTCCCCAATTTTACCTTGAGTTAGAGCTTTGATTTGGTCGTTTGACTGTTTGAGATGTTGAGCAGTTTGGTCGATCGTCCAACGGTGATGTTTAATCTGATGAAGCAGGGCGAGCATGAGTTGCGATCTGATTAGTAAGTTATCAGCTTCTTCTGCTGAAAATCCCAGGTCGAGAAAGATATTATCGGTTGCTTGGGTAATAGTATTTTCACTCATGGTTCTGGTTCTCTTGAATTTAACAATACTTCGGACAGTTTTGGAACAGGGACGCTCCCCGAACAGAGACAAAAAATCCCTGGAATTTTAACCGAAACTC
>NZ_JAUBUJ010000008.1:57397-133850 GCF_036705405.1 Microcoleus sp. B13-B6 | reverse complement strand
GTTCCACAAAGAGTGAATTTTCTTGTGGAACAGGCATCTTGCCTGTTAAGCGAGAATGGTGCAAGATGTGAGTTGTACCGGACATAATATTACCAATTGCCTTTAAGCCCGATCACCGTGACAATAGTCCACGTATCTACCAACAGCAGAAGCAGCGTACATCCCAGCAAAATAAGATACATCCAAGGCTGCGACAAAGGGCGGACATCTCTAGTATCAATACCTGTTTTTGCTTCCACCAAACCGACTAATTTACCAAATCCAGCCACTCGCATTGGCAACAAATAACCTTCACCCGAATGACTCAAAAAATAGTAAACTAAACCTCCTTGACCGGTCGATCGAGGTTTGAGAGCTTTTACCTCAGTCCAAGGTAGCGACCAACCCTTGCGAAAAAAACGCGGAAACCACTTGGGATATGTGACTTCAATCCCTTCCTCGCTCAAAATTACCCTTTCACTGAGCACGCCGTACAGGCCCACAGCCCCGACAACAATTCCTGCCCAGAGTGCGGCGGGAGGAACGGCTGCTTTCGTTACTTCCGACAAAAAGGGCAAGGGAATTGTCAGGGCTGTGTACAAACTCAACAGCGTGATTCTAATCAGGGGAGAAAGCCGGAATACCGCCGGCTCAAATACTGGGGCAGAAGATGGGGGAAATGCGATCGGTTGTGCTGACATGGCTGAAAGTCGAGAAGCTGTTTAATGATATTTTTGCACAGTTGTCGAGGCAGCCAAGCACACTCAGGGAAATACGAAAAACCGGACAATATTTGCAGTTGTGAGTTTTGATCTAAAATTCATTTCAGAAACTTTGATTCTTAACTGTTGAGTTTTTACCGCTTTGCAGAAGTTGGAATTTTGAGCGCGGAGTTATCAATTAACTGACAATTATATAACTCAAAACTCACAACTCCGATTAATCGACGGCGGTTAGTGCCGGTACAGTCAAAGGTTCTGAGATTTCTCGGGATTTGGGGCGGCCGGCCATGATTGTTCGATCGCCCTGAACAGCCTCTGGGGATCTGCTAGGATGGACGTTTGAATAGGGGCCTTCGTTAATCTGCAAGCGATCGCAAGGAATTTTATCCGACAAAATTGCACTGGCCATCATCCCGGTGTGAATTTCCAATGCTGCAGCGGGCATCGCTTCAAACACTAAGCGCTGTCCGGGAAAAACTACTCGTTCAAAGTACCAGTTAGGAATGTTGGCGATGCGAGCAATCTGAATCTGACTGGTGGCGTTGACGTAGCAGCACAGAATCTTGCTGTCGGTGTCTGAGGGTACGGGGTCAAGAATTTGAGCCATAACTGCTGAGGGAGCCTTGCCTAAAAGTTTTAGTTATCTTCTCAGGCTAACACTAGGCGATCCCGCCTACTGTAAAGCCGACTACCAACTCCCTAATACATGAGAGACCGATCGAACTTAAATTAAAATTTATTCGTAAAATTATACTTTTTTTGACCCCCTGGTTAAATATTCGGTCAATCTACGCTGTATTTGCTTAAAAATTAGCTTTTTTCTGCTGCTCTCGCCGATCGACACCAACAAGCTCGGCTTTTAGCCAGTTTTAAAAAATTTAAGAATATTTAATGTCAAATTGCGAAAATTAGACATATTGTAAAGTTATATTAAAAGAATATTAACATAGCTGAAAAAGTTCCACTTTAGGATATGGCAATCATGGAAAACCGAGAAAACCGAGTCCTGTACGTTCGCCTCCCTTGCAATCCGATTTTCCCGATCGGAGTTGTGTATCTTTCGGATCACGTACACAAGCTGTTTCCCGATGTCGAACAACGCATTTTTGATTTAGGTGCCGTACCCCCCCTGGATTTCGCTAAAGCTTTGGATGCCAGCATAGACGAGTTTAAGCCGACTCTGCTGGTTTTCTCTTGGCGGGACATTCAAATTTACGCGCCCGTGGGCGGCAGAGGCGGCAACCCGTTGCAAAATGCCTTCGAGTTTTACTACGCCAAAAATCCGCTGATCAAGTTCCGGGGAGCACTCGGAGGACTGCGTTTAGCCGCGTCTTACTACACCGAACTCTGGCGCAATTTGGGACTGATTAAGCGCGGATTGAAGCGGGCCCGGAAATACCGCCCCGAAGCTCGTGCAGTGGTCGGAGGCGGTGCTGTGAGCGTGTTTTACGAGCAGTTGGGTCGCAGTTTGCCCACGGGAACTGTGGTTTCGGTGGGGGAAGGCGAAGCTTTGCTGGAGAAGTTGATTAAGGGCGAAGATTTGGCCGAGGAAAGGTGTTATGTGGTGGGAGAAACCGTGCCGCGCGCGAAGCTAATTCACGAAAAGCCAGCCAACATCGAGAAAAGTGCTTGCGACTATAACTACATCGAAACGATTTGGCCGGAATTTTCCTATTATCTACAGGATATGGACTTCTACGTGGGAGTGCAAACCAAGCGCGGCTGTCCTCACAATTGCTGTTACTGCATTTATACGGTGATTGAAGGGAAGCAAGTGCGGATCAATCCGGCGGATGAGGTGGTGGCGGAGATTCGGCAATTGTACGATCGAGGTATCCGCAATTTCTGGTTTACCGACGCTCAATTTATCCCAGCACGCAAATTCATTGATGATGCAGTTGAATTATTGCAAAAAATCATCGCCGCCGGCATGACTGACATACACTGGGCCGCTTACATCCGTGCGGATAATCTCACACCAGAGTTGTGCGATTTGATGGTAAAAACGGGGATGAATTACTTTGAAATCGGCATCACCAGCGGTTCCCAGGAACTGGTTCGCAAAATGCGGATGGGCTACAACTTGCGAGTAGTTTTGGAAAATTGTCGCGATTTAAAAGCAGCAGGTTACAACGATGTGGTTTCCGTTAATTACTCGTTTAACGTCATTGACGAAACCTTTGAAACCATCCGGCAAACTATTGCTTATCACCGAGAATTAGAGCGGATTTTCGGAGCCGATAAAGTAGAACCTGCGATTTTCTTTATCGGGTTGCAGCCGCACACTATTTTAGAAGAATACGCCTTTAAGAAGGATATTCTGCAACCTGGTTACGATCCCATGAGTTTGATGCCTTGGACAGCGCGCAAATTGCTATGGAATCCCGAACCTTTGGGTTCGTTTTTCGGACAAATTTGTTTAGAAGCTTGGCAGCGGAATTCCAATGATTTCGGTCGCGAAGTGATGGCAATTTTGGAGGAAAAACTCGGCTGTGCGGATTTGGAAGAGGCATTAACCGCGCCGGTGGAAATCAAAGATAAACAGTTGGCAGCCGTTAATTAATTACCAGGTTCGCAGTCAGGACGACCGTCCGTGAAAAAAGGGGAAATGGAAGAAAAAATGTGTTTTCTGTTTCCCTTTTTATTATTCAATAAATAGCTAAGCGTAAATAAACATTACCGTGTAATATCAAATCCGCCCTTCATCGTCCTGTATTCATCTCTCTGTTCTCTGACTCTGCGTTCTCTGCGTTCTCTGCGGTTTAATCATTCCAATGCAACCGGAATTGATATAACAGAGTCAGTTCGCGACATGGGGGCGCTTATTCCCGGTTTCTACGAAAATCAAAGGTTTAGTAACGAGAAATATATGAAGAAACCCGGTTTCTCAGATCGGCGTGGACAAGTCATAAAACCTTAAAAATGTCATAAATACAAGAGATTGCTTTCCTGCGATCGCATTGACATACTTATGTATTTTCACTGGTGTAGGGTGCACAGTTGGCACCTTACTTAAACCGACGGTGTACCCTTTTCCCTGCACCTCTCACCTCTGATATTAAATATTATTAATATCCAGCAAATATCGCTTAAGATGTAATTATATAGTTAAAGCCAGGAGTGACAAGATGTTTTATAAAGATACAGTTAAGGGCATTAAAGAAGTAGTTCTAGTTATGGCAGGCATTAGTGCGATTCCCTTCGGGATAGCTTCGCTTCACGGCTTTTTGACAGCCTCAGCAGAAGCAACTGCACTAAATCAACCCGCACCCAACACTTTGGGCAATAATCAACCGCTGCAAATTGCTCAAGTTGAGGGATGTCCGAGGGATCAAATGGTGCAATTTTTCGCAACGCCCAACTTTTCTATATACATTTGCAAAACCCAGGAAGGCGATATTTTTTACCGCGGCCTCAGCAAAATAAATGGCACCCAAATCAATGTCATGCAAGTAACAGCAGGTGATGACGGAAGTTATGAAGCGACTAACGGCAATATTATCTACTCGATTAACCCCCAACGCCTACAAGTCCGGCAGAATGGTAAGGTAATTTTGACCGAAGCTGTCATCAAGTAACACTCACTGTTATTCAACGATCGCTCTGATTAATTTAGGGTACATTTTATTAGCTGAACTCAAACAAATTGCAGATTCTTTCAAATTTAGGCATAATTATAAGAATAAAAGTCTGTATTATCAAAAAAGCTATCGGATTATGCCTTACAGTCAATTCACAATTACTAGAGCTAAAAAAGACTTTCAGTTAACTATCGTGGAGGGAACTCGGTTTTTTCCGGAGGTAGAATCAATTAATCCCAGTCCGAGATTGAGTAGCGAATTAGAAGATTTGCCTTGGACGATCGCAGTTGGTTCAGAAAAAGCCAGATCGGAAGCCATTGTCTACCCAGTTTTGCAAGAAGTCCGGCGCTTGATGAACCGCCAAATCAGTTTATTTTCGGGACGGGAATTCAATGTTGACCCCAGTTGCGAGCTCACCGGATACGTCGATTTTTTAATTAGCCGATCGCCCGAACAGCTTACCGTAGAAGCACCCGCGATCGTAGTTGTGGAAGCAAAAAAAGCCGATCTGAACGAAGGTATCGGTCAATGTATTGCTGAAATGGTAGCGGCACAGCGCTTTAACGAAGCAGCAGAACACCCGATCGCCACTATTTACGGCTGTATCAGCAGCGGCACTCAATGGCGTTTTCTCAAGCTTTCAGGAACAACAGTGACGATCGACCTTACCGATTATCCGCTGCTTCCGGTGGAAACCATTTTAGGATTCTTGGTGTGGATGGTTCAACAAGATTAGCTAGGGTTTGCTGAAGCAGTAAAAAATAGGATTTCCCACGAAACCCAAAGTTTTTAGAACTTGCTTGAAAACCTCGCTGTCAACTGTCAACTGTCAACTGTTTGTTCAAATATCTTTCAATTAGGACGATCGCCACAATATCGTCCACTGGCCTCGGTGGCGTCCGCATTCCCTTCGGAATCAAGCGCGAAAGTCCCGTCGGAGGGTACATTTGCCAGTAGCGTTCCCTCGCTTCTAAACTGCTGTACCTCTCGTCAACCTGAACAATTTTTATCAAAGGCGACAAACTCTGCGTCAGTTTTTGTTTCCAACTCTTAGAAGTCGTTTGATCTCCGATCACCAATAACTCCATCGAAAACTGTTCGCACAAAGATTGAATAGTAGATATCGCTGCTTCCGACTGCACAACTTGATGGTAGCAGACGCTTCTGTCTCTACCCATGACGGCGATGCCGCACTTGTCTTTACCCGGATCGAAACCTAAAATCATATTTATGAGTTCTGTGTTAATAAGTTTGTAGTTGCGCTGTTGTAGTCGAGGAAACCCATCGCCAACCTATATCTAATCTGGCACTTGCATTCTTGAATGTCTCAAAATCTTTGCGGGCGATCGTACTTATTTTGCTTGACTTTTTTGCAGGAGTGACATATTATATCATCATGGGAATCCGTGCGGCCATATAATGCCTAAAATCAGAAACCTGGTTTTTGCCACAATCTTTACTCCCCCGTTTTAATTTATCGAAAAAACCCGGTTTCTTTGACTCCCCGCGCAAAAACCCGGTTTCTCTCACCCCTGTGCAGGCGGTGCGTCGCTGTGAGATTGTCGATTTGATTTGCAAATTGCTGATGGCGACGCACCCTACTATTTTGAATCGCGTGTAAAGATGAGTGCAAAAAAAAATTAAAGTGCGCTGACGCACGCAAAAGGGTAAAGAGGAAAAAGGGAAAAGGGCTAAAGGGCTAAAGAGTAGAGAAGAGTCCTCACAGGGAAGACGGGGAGGAAGGGACAGCCAAAGCAACCGCAACACGAAAACCCCCGTCCAAGTACGAGTTGCCCGCAGAGCGGAAGTAGCGGCTTGCAGCACGGCAATGGACCGCACGGTACCAACACGAACCCCCACGCAGCACCCGGTAATCACTTGTTCCAGTTTCCGAAGAACTTCCGTCAGTCGGTGCGCCGTCATCGTTACTGGGCCACTTATCGCTGCACCATTCCCAAACCTCACCGTGCATATCATAAAGTCCAAAGGGATTCGGAGGAAAACTCCCCACATCCATTGTGTGTGCGCGATTAAGTCCCTTCGGTTCACCACCAAAGGGATAATTCCCATCATAATTAGCTAAATCTGTGGTAATTGTCTCGCCAAAATAGAAAGGTGTTGTAGTTCCGGCGCGACAAGCATATTCCCATTCAGATTCCGAAAGTAAGCGATAAATCTTGCCTGTTTTTTCAGAAAGTTTCCGGCAGAATTCTACAGCATCATGCCAGTTTACACTTTCTACAGGACTTTTTTCACCCCTAAAGAATGATGGAATATTTCCCATCACTGCTTGCCACTGTGCTTGGGTGATGGGGTATTTTCCTACATAAAAAGTCGGTACTGTTACTTGATGCTGCGGACGTTCGTTATCGAGCCTAGCTGATTCTGTTGCTGTCGAACCCATCATAAATGTGCCGCCAGGAATGTAAACCATGTCTAGTACAACTCCATCACCTAAGTCTTCAGGGAAGTAATGAGCAAAAGACTTTATGCGACTGTTTTCTGTTCCGTCAGCATCGACTGTGATGACCTCAAATTCAAATGTAGGAAAATAGTTTTGTAACTGTCGTTGAATCTTTTCCTCGTTTCGATATTTCAGCAGTGAATAGGCAGCACATTTCACCTGCATTGATTCATCCTGCAAAGCTTGCATTATCACATCTAAGCCAGCTTCTCCATATTTGAGTGCTTCGGAGAGTGCGGCGGTTCTCACTTCGACAATGGGTGAGGCTAATCGGCTTTTAACACCGGCTATGCCTCCCAGTACCGCAGCATTGACAGGAATTGAATTTTGACCGCCACGGACGGCATCATATTCTCTGGGTTCATTTTGATTCTCTGACATTACACCGCACGCTCCTGCATTTTAATTGAGCAAAATTTTGTTTTGTGATGCCAATATCTCAGGGTTCGATTCTTAGTTTTTCTACTTTGCTCTCTTAGCGGTGCGGTGCGTCGCTGTGAGATTATTGGTGGTGCTTCCAGATTTTTGGTGGCGACACACCCTACTAATTGGGTGCGGTGCGTCGCTGTGAGATTGTTGGTGGTGCTTCCAGATTTTTGGTGGCGACGCACCCTACGATTGCTATATATATGGCGGCACGGATTCCCATGATTTAATGATATGTCAAGGGCGCGAAAAAGTCAAGCAAAATTGTAATTCGATCGCCCAAAATTTTTGCTCAAATTCGATATGTCGATCGCACTTATTATTTAACTTTCACATCTGGGCCGCCCGGTGGTTGTTGTCCGGTGCGGAAAACAACGGCTCCGTTTTCACGAGCAACTAAATCTATTTTAAGCGGGCCGGCAATGTAAGTGACATCTGCGGCGATCGCCTGAACATCCAGCGGTTTATCGTACTGCTGCAACCGCTCGATAAAACCAGCTAAAGTTTCAACCTGATTGTCGGCCACTTGGACTCTACCGCCGACAACACCGATCAGGCGAGCGCGAAATTGACAAGCTTCTATCAATTGCAGCAACTGCTGCCGCACCTGTTCGTCGGTCAAAGTCACCGGATCGACAGCAACCCCTGCAATCACATCTCCAGCCCGGAACACAACTCGATTTATTTCTGCTTCTGCAAATACCTTAATTAGCTTTTCTTCCCGCAGGTAATTAGCACCAGCGACAATTCGCACCACGTAGTCTTGACCGTCTTTAATCTGACTAATTAGTTGATCGATTTCTGCTTTAGTAATTTGAATAACCTGGTCCCTAACCTTGGTATTTTCCGGCTGCATCAGTCCGACGGTGGTTTTATTTGCTTCTTGCAAAAGCCGATCGATCGCGCCACTTGCCATACCGGGTTCGATAATGCGAACGACGCCAGCAGCTAAAATTTGACCGCGCCTGATGGCAACTGTACCCTCGCGGATTGCCTGAAAGTCGCGTTCCAAAATTTGCACTTGTTGCTGCAAGACAGTTTGTTGCTGTTCGAGTTGAGCTTGTTGCTGTGCCAAGGTTTCTAGGAGTGCTTCCCTCTCGGCAATTACTTTGTCGCGCTCGACAATTATTCGATCGCGCTCGGCCAGATTTTGCATTCGCTGGGCAATTTCCTTGTCTCGCTGGGCAATTAGTTCGTTGCGATCGACAATTTCTCGATCGCGTTGGGCAATTTCTCGATCGCGCTGGGCAATTTGAGTTTTTACCTGCTCTCGCTGCTCGATTAACTGTTGGCGCTCTTCTTGCAGTTGGGCGATTTCCGAGCCTAAAGTCGTTTTTTGAGCAGAAACTGTTTTCAATTGGTTCTCGGTGCGATCGAGCTGAGCTTGTGTAGTCGATCGAATCGTTTCCACCAGTTTCAATTGTTCTTCGGTGCGGGATTTAGCTGCTTCCACACTGCTGAGCTGTTCTTCTGTCTTAGATTTAGCCGCTTCTACCTGACTTAACTGCTCTTCAGTTTTAGACTTGGCTGCTTGCACGCTGTTGAGCTGGGCCCGCAGCGAGTTTAATTTTGTTTGCGTCCGAGCTTGCTCGGCATTAGCTGCTTGGAGGGATTGATTAATTTGCTCCAAATTGGCTCTAGCTTGCGCTTGAGCGGCTCTGGCTTGAGCTAATTCAGTTTCAACTCGATTTTTTTCTTCAGTGGCTTGGTTGATTTCTCTGCGGGCGTTGTTGAGCCTTTTTTGAATCTCGTCTATTCTAAAAACTCCCGTTCGCAGCGGCTTGCTAGTAGCAAACAAAATGCCCAGAGTAATTGCTGACAGGATGCTGCCGGCCATCACTGTCACAACAACAGCAGTATCGCGGGGGCGAAGTTTGAACAAACTCAACCTTGCCTTGCCGACTTTCGTCCCAAGGCGATCGCTGACAGTGGCGATCACACCCCCCAACACTAAAATTACAAATACCAGGATGTATCCAGCAGTCATTCCGATTTTAGGTTTTGGATTTTGGATTTTGGATTGAATCTAAAATCCAAAATCCAAAATCCTATACTTTCTCGGCATCAAGTGAATTGCTGGCTTAAAGCCACCGGGTTGTGGACTGTGATCTTTTTCTTGTGGATCGAGATCATGGTTTCTTGCCTGAGATCGCCCAGCAAACGAGTCACCGTTACCCGCGTCGAGCCGATCGCTTCGGCGATCGCTTGGTGGGACAGCTTCAAATCAATCGTAATCCCCTCTGTACCGGGCACGCCAAAATCCCGGCACAGAATCAGCAAAAAGCTGACGAGTCTCGATCCCATATCTCGGTGGGCCAGCGTTTCGATCATCATCTCGGTTTGCAAAATCCGAGACGACAGTCCCCGCAGCATCACCATCGATAATTCCGGGTCTTCCTTAAGCGCTTTCTCGACTTGTTCGATCGGCAGCGAGATCAATTCCACCGGCGTAAAGGCTACCGCGTGGTAAAACCTGTCCGATCGGTGTCCCGTAATCAGAGACAGCACCCCAAATACGCTATTTTCGCGCAGGAGGGCGACTGTAATTTCTTCCCCTGCTTCGTACACCCTGGAGAGCTTCACAGCACCTCTAATGAGAACGTAGACGCGCTCAGCCGGGTCTCCAGGGAAAAAAATTGTCTTGCCCCGTTCAAAGGTTTCCACAATGGGTGGAAACGCCCCGCCGCTGATTTGGCGGAACACGGCTGCTAGCGGTCTATCATGCGTCACGACTAGATCCTTTGTACTAATCAATACTTTATAACTTGCGGATTAACCTTATTGAGTAAATATACTTCCCAACCTCCAATATGCAAGGATTCGGTTACTTCCATCTAATATTAAGGTAAACACACGCTGTATGATTAAATCTAGCCCTTCTCTTAACTTTTTCAATTCCCCCCCATGTAGCTCCACAGCAAAATTAATATCAATTGTGTCTCAATTGTGTCTCAATTGTGTCTCAATCAGTTAAATCTGAATCAGTTGTGTCTAAACTGGCGGGGTTGTCGCAGAGAGCCAATGAGAACGGTGCTAGTTGCTTCTAGAAGAAATACAGATGATAGATTTGACCGGAAAAAATGCTCTTGTTACGGGCATTGCCAACAATCGCTCGATCGCCTGGGGCATCGCTCAGCAGCTCCACAAAGCTGGGGCCAACCTCGGCATAACTTATTTGAAGGACGAGAAAGGCAAGCACGAGCGTAAAGTCGCTGAACTGGTGGAACCGCTCAATCCCAGTCTGTATTTGCCCTGCAATGTCCAAGACGAGAGCGAAATTGAGTCTACTTTTAAAACCATCGCCGACAAGTGGGGCAAGTTAGATGTCCTGATCCACTGTCTGGCTTTTGCCGGCAAGGACGAACTTTCGGGAGATTTCACCAACACTTCGCGCCAAGGTTTCTCCAATGCTTTGGATATTAGCGCTTACTCGCTGGTGCGGCTTTGTGCTGCTGCTAAACCGCTGATGGCCGAGGGTGGCAGTATTGTGACCCTGACTTATTTGGGCGGCGTCCGGGTAGTTCCTAACTATAATGTGATGGGAATTGCTAAGGCGGCTTTGGAAATGAATGTTCGCTATCTGGCTGCTGAACTCGGCCCGTTAAATATTCGGGTAAATGCGATTTCTTCTGGCCCGATTCGGACTCTGGCTTCGTCAGCAGTTGGCGGTATTCTGGACATGATCCACCACGTTGAGGAAGTGGCCCCGCTGCGGCGGACGGTGACTCAACAGGAAGTCGGAAATGCTGCGGCTTTTCTGTGCAGCAATCTCGCTAGCGGGATTACGGGTCAAATTTTGTATGTCGATGCCGGTTACGAAATCATGGGAATGTAACGGTAGTCGAGAGTTTTGAGTTATGTAGGGGCGGGTTTAGACAATAAACTTTTACTTTAATAAGTAAGTTTTATGCAAAAGCCGCCCCTCTCGATAGTTTTGAGTTTTGCATAATTCTCTTAACTAAACACTTGAGAATTAGCGCTTATCAAGCTGTAATCTTCAATTACTAATTATCAATAACTAATGAATGACCAATTGCGAATTATGGAGATAATCGATCGCCCTTCTGTGCCTCCTGCAAATTCAGTTCAACCAGCTAGGGCCGCCTTGGTGAAACGCACGACACTGGAAACGGATGTCACGGCCAGCCTCAATCTCGACGGTGTAGGAACTTGCAAGGCGTCTACGGGGATTCCGTTTTTAGACCATATGTTGCACCAGATTGCTTCTCACGGATTGATCGATTTGGATGTGCAGGCGATCGGGGATTTGGAGATTGACGACCACCACACGAACGAAGATGTGGGAATTACCTTGGGCCAAGCCCTAGCAAAAGCTGTCGGGGATCGATCGGGCATTTCTCGCTTCGGACATTTCATCGCACCTTTGGATGAAGCTTTAATTGAAGTAGTGCTAGACTTTTCGGGACGGCCTCACTTAAGTTACAGCTTAGAAATTCCCAACCAGCGGATCGGAACTTACGATACCGAATTAGTGAGAGAATTTTTTTCGGCGGTGGTGAACCACACTCAAATGACACTGCACATTCGACAGTTGCAGGGCGGGAATTCTCATCACATTGTGGAAGCGGCGTTTAAAGCATTTGCGCGAGCTCTGCGGATGGCGGTAGAAATCGACCCCCGGCGGGCTACTCGGATTCCGAGTTCTAAAGGAGTTTTGTAGTATGTGGTTTGTAGTAGCGTTTGGGCGCTACTACGAACCAGTCAATCAAAATATATCTGCTATATAGTTAAAAACACCTTGACTTCCCTCGCCGTACTTTCCGATAAATTCAGCGATGATTCGATCGCTACACCTTTCTATAGCTTCATCAATAGAACTTTGCGCTAAAACTTGACTAGCTGACTGACGCAAAACTTCAAACAGATTCACAGTATAGCGAGTATCTTCACTAACAAAATCCCACAGTTCTCGACCGATTAAAGTTATCATTTCCGAATTGGGCAAAATTTGCTTCAGTAAACCAAGTGTTACAGTTTTATTAGTTCTTTTGCCGTAAGCTATACCAATATAAGCGCGATCGCCCTCCTGCATTTTTTCCTCAATTTTGGCAGCCCAATATACTATCTGGTCTTTATCCATATCATTCGGGCCACTTTTTACCTGTATCCAGCATTTCTCGCCATCACTGGTAGTTTTAATTGCGTCCCATCCTGACTCTTCCGGTGCAATTTCTGCACTTTCAGAGCAAGATATCAATAGTTTTTGAATAAACAATCCCATTGAAGTGACAATAGACCTAGTAGCAGTCATATAAACATTGAGCCTGACAACTTCTTCGGGAGTGTCCAAATTTAACGCCCTAATTAAAAATGGGTTGGGATGAATTTTCCCTAAAGTCAGATTTTCCACCATAACTAGCTGTCGCCCAGTAAAATCTCGACAAATGCTGGCTAAAAAATTTTCAGCGATAGTAAGTTGCAGCGACAGTTGGCCTGAAGATATAAATGCTAAAATGCGTTCAATCTCATCGGGAGTAAATCTGAGCGCTCTTTTGCCAGATATGCTGCTGATGCCGTTTCTGAGTGTTTCTGCTTGTAAGTTAAAAAATTCTTCTAACTCCGCAAAATGACCGGCGAAAGAGCGAGACTTTCTGGCCGGCAGTCCTACTTCTTTTTCTAAAACAAATGCTAATAATTCATGAAGTTGCTCTGACACTTTTATTTCTCCTCAACTCTATTTTAAATATTAGTTAACTGAAAAGAGAAAGCTGAAGAAACTCATACTTTACTAAAATCCAAAAGCAAGAGCATCAAGCATATGCTTACCCTTCTCCCGCCCAACTTCTTGATATATATCCAAAAGTTCTTCGTAGGCAGTCTCTCCCCCTATAATATTCCAAAACTCATGTCCCATAATGACAGCTTGTTCAAAAGGCGTATACTTCCTTGCCACTGACCATTTATAATCTGAACGATTTGGCCCGTAAGGATTGTAAGCCATAGCATAATAAGATTGAGCATCGGGTCGAGACAGTCCGCACAGTAAATGATATCTCAGCAGTCGTTGAATTACCTCCAAGCATTGTCCTTTGTTGGGTTTTGACCCTTTAATTTCAAAGAAAAATTTCCTGCCGTCATGGGATAGCACGTACAAATCTGCTTTGACGGATCGCCTAACTAAATGGTTAGTTGTTTGAGCCTCAAGAACAGCTTCTATCATTTCTTCAAAAGCAGGTTTATTTGCATTTTTGTCTGCTGACTGCTCAAATAGTGCTATCTGACGCTCAATTTCATTAATAGCCTCTATGCTAACTTCGCCAGAAATTTCATAGCTTCTGCTTGCTTCTTGGTGATGTTCCAAAGCAATGAGTTTTGCACATTCTTCATATGTTGTCCCCAAGCTGCTGCTGAAACCTCTTTCAAACTCGTTAATCCGTAGCAATTCTGAGGGCATAATAGCAGCCTGAAACGGTTTCAGTTGACCTTTAGAGGATTTGCATGATAAATATGCTGCTGGAATATCAAGTTTGGGTATTAGCCGTCCTCTGTATTCATTGACAAGATTTTCGATGAAAACTTCTAAGTATGCTTTGATTATGACGCGGGTAGTTGAGCTAATGGCTGACATTATTTTACTGCAAACATTCTGTTGACTAGACTTGTGACAAAACTGTGAGACAAAATCAAGCTTACTCCCTTATTTCTTAGTCCGCGTAGGCGGACTTCGTTTGTGTAGTTGCGGTTTCAACCGCCGAATGATCTATCCAAACTTCGTCAAGAATCGGAAAGCATCGAGTACATGACTCGCACAAACGTAAGGCGAAGTATTGTAAAAAGCTTGCCAAGCCGCCGCTTTATCTTCGTCGTATTTACCCGCTCTTTCCGGGTGTTTTCCTTGCCAATTCAGCCGCACCGCGTGACCGACCAATACATCTAAAACGATGTATTCTTCTACTTGCAATTCTGGGTTGCGCTGGGCGATCGCCGCCAACTCCATCAGCGCCTCAATATTGACTTGCCGGTATTCCGGTGCGACAATTTTATTCAGCAAATGCTCAATTTGTAGCGCGAAATTCTTTTCACCCGGCGTCATTTCCGATAAAATAATATGGCTATCTAACCGATTGCGCCGCTCTAATTTGTCGCCAATTATCAAGCCTTTGCAGTGCCGCAGCAGTCCCCAAACACTCGGATAAAAATCCTTCGGTACGCGATTGACAGTACCTTCCATTTGCCGCTTCCGGCGCCATCCTCCCCCAGGCATTGTTGGTTCTTCAGAAACTGGCGCTACTACCCATTCAATATCTTTTTCCGGCTGTTTGACGCGCAGGGATTCTTGCTGTTTGAGGATTTGATTCATTTCCTCGTATTCCGTCAACACTTGGCGCAGGCGATTTTTGATTTCAAAGGGACTTAGCTGCATTAAATATTCGTAAGCTTCATTTTGCGTAACTCCTAACTCGCGGGCTAATTCGCTTGTTAAGAGCAAAATAAAGTAGCTAACTCTCAGCGTCAGCAGGCCTTTAAATAACTGGGGTTCGGCTTTAATTAACAAGCCGAGGTAGATGAGAACTTCTTGAGTTAGAACTCGATCGCGAATGTCTTCTCCACAGAATTGGCGAATTTTGTCCATCACTTCCGTGTAAGATCCCGGTCGCGAAATTATCGAATCTTCGCTGTAGGCTTTCCCCACAGCAATCTGTTTTTGCCGCACCAAAATGTCTGTCACCGCATCGGACAAGCTGATATCAACCTTGTCCAGCAAACCTGCGGCATGGCGGATGACTGCCCATTGGATTTTTGATTGCGAACTTTCTCCAGCTTTTGTATAAACTTCGTTGAGCAAATCCACAACTTTAACTGTTTCTTCCGCCCCTCCAAATCCTGTATCAAAGTTTAAACCTTTGAGGCGAACTAACGTGTGCAGCAACTCAATTTGTTCGTACAAGTTTTCTGAATCGCGTAGGCTAGTTAGCAAGAATTGAGTATTAGTTTCGCACTCTAATTTAAATTCTTGCGTATGACCCAAAGGCCAAGTTTTTTCAGGATGGTAAGTTAGATAGCTGCGCGTTTCTACTGCACCTGTCACCGGAGATTCGGTAAATTCAAAATCGTGCATGGAATCAATTCTTTCGGTGCCAGCGGTCAGCATTAACTGCTTAAGATTTCCGAGTTTAACTGGCGTGTTGTTACAGTGTCCATCCCGGAATTCCTTCATTAATTCTAACAACGCTTCCCGCCCGGTTTCCAGCATCGTGTGAGTCAGCATCAGCGTTACCGTAGGGCGTCCCAACTGATACCAGTGGTGGTGAATGTGAGCTATTTCGCTTTTGATTTGAGCTACTAAAAAATGGTAATCTAAAGTTAAGTAAAACTCTTGTCTGTTCAAAAATGAGGGGAGGAATACGATCGCCTCTTCGCGAATTTTAAACACCCGAGAAGTTGTTAAACTCCGCAGACGGCGCACGGGGCGACCGGTTAAGCCTAATGGGTCGTTGCGTCCAATTTGCGTGTAAATAGCTGATAATTCTTTAGTCTGGCGGACTTGAATAGGTTCTACCTGTTTTGGAGTTTGCGCCGCAATGCCGTTAGCTGCTAATTCTGCTTGCAAATCTTCGTCTTCAGCTAACAGTGCAATTTGCACTAAAGGTTCTCTGTGTTGGCCCACTGACAGGTGCCTTCCCAGCGGGTCAATATCGCCCACTGCGATTAATCCTTCATTTAGCAATTGACCGAGAAAATACAAACTTTGCGCCCAAACGAGGGGAATATTTTCATTGGGCAAGCGCTGCTGGCTGCTGGGATTTAGCTTTTCTGCTTCAATATTTTCGGCGGGGACGTAGTACAATTCTGGTAGTAGCGGCAAACCAGAGCGATCGACTGCTAAAGATTCCAAACGCTGCTGGTACTCCTGCACTTGGGCTTGATTTCCCTGAAATATGCCGTCCAACAATAAATAAGTGAAAAATAGCGGCCACTCGCATTCAATGTGCTCGAACTGCCTTAATTCTGTGGGTTCGTAGTGCAGGCGATCGGCATCTTCCAAAACTGTTTGGTGTCCGTCCCGCAGAAACCGCTTGCAGCCGTATTTTCCTTGCAATTTGTCAATAATCTTATTTCGAGTCCGTTCTATTAATTCTCGATCTTCCACAGCAAAAGCCGGAAAACTAATCACGCTCAATAAAGCGGCATCTACTTCTTTAGAACTAGATTCGCGAGGCAAAAGCGATTCCAAAGTTATGCGACTTCTGGCAATTTCGTCGGGCAAAACGTGAATCACCGATGCTTGAGAGCCTTTAATCCCGAACAAATCCAACCCATTTATTGCTTCCAGCGCTGCTTTAGCCATGCCAACAGAACTGGCGTTCAATTCTGCATTGCCTCGATTGATTTTATGACCTCTTTCCCAAATTCCGTAATCCGGCGTGCGGTAGGCTCTACCGATGTAGTAAACTAAATTTTGCACGAAATTGACTTCATCAATTGTAAAAATTACGTGCAGCCCGGAAGCCGTCATTTGAGCAAGAATTAATAAGAATATAGATGTAGCGTCTAACTGTAAATGTCCCCACTGGTCATCCCCGACAACAATACTTCCAGTTTGAGTATTGTATTTAGCGTGCAGGGCATCTAGCGGCGACTGAGTATTTTTAAAATGTTCTACTTTGCTCGATTGCTGCATCATCGCAAACAGCAAGCCGCGCATCAGTTTGACTGTGCTGTGTTCGAGTTCAAATGTCCTGCCCTGATCGCCATCTATTTTGCGGTAAGCTAAACCCAAACCCCAAACCGCGAGAATGCTGTACACGTTGTCGCGCACCCAGGCATCGGTGTAGTCGCCGTGGGCGTTAACGGCGGTACTCGCCGGCAGCAAACCAGTAATTGGGTTCTGGCGCTTGAGGATGATGGTTTTGATTTGCTCGTAGTAATAATCTAACCTGGTTTGCCGCTGGTTTTTTGCGATCGCCATTTCGTTTTCCTGCTTTTTCCTGATGCGAGTAGATTTGGGGTGAATAGACTTTTAAATATATCAGAGATTAGATTATTTCTCAAGTTATCCAAACACAAAAAGGTAATTGCCATGTCTACCCAAAACCACAATAACAACAGCGTCCCTTTCGTGAAAGTTGTCTACTCTACAGTGAAAATTAATGGTAAAATTGAGCTAGTACCGATGGAATGGTACGCCGACGGCTCTGTCAAAAAAATCGAACGCTAATGCTCGATCGCACTTGGCTGGCAAACTCTAATGAACTTGCGCGACCCGTCGCTTACAAAAAAACCGGTTTCTGGGCCACGGAACGATGACTTAACAGACTGTTGGTGGCACAAACCGGCTTTTTTGCGATCAAAACTGGTCTAGCGTCGATCGCCAATCTAAGCTAATTTAAATAACTAGGTGTGTAGGAATCTCAAAGAAAAAAATATGGATCGATCGCAGCCGCAATTTTCAGTGCTGGGACTACCAGTTCACATATTAGATGATTATGCAGGTTGGCTGATGCAGCGCCTGCATCAAGGGTTAGGAAGTCATGTGGTGACTTTGAATGCTGAAATGGCGATGCAAGCCGAGCAAAATCAGGCATTAGCGGATGTAATCCGCAAAGCGGAACTCGTGATTCCCGACGGTTCGGGAGTGGTGCTGTACTTGCGGCTGCGTGGCAAACCGGCCCAGCGCTATCCGGGGATTGAATTAGCAGAATCGCTGCTGCAACAAGCCGGAAAATTGCCTGATTCGGAACCACTATTTTTCTTTGGAGGTTCCCCTGGAGTGGCGGCTGCGGCGGCCCAAACTTGGCAGCAAAAAGTTAACGGATTGTCGATTGCTTCTCAACACGGTTATCTTTCCGCCGATGAAGAGAAAGACTTCCGTGAAAGCCTCAAACAAATGCAGCCCAAACTAATTTTTGTAGGCTTGGGAGTGCCGCGCCAAGAATTTTGGATTGCCGAACACCGACACCTTTGCCCTGGTTCGATTTGGGTGGGAGTTGGCGGCAGTTTCGATATTTGGGCGGGAACAAAAACCCGCGCGCCGGCTTGGTTTTGCGACAATCATTTAGAATGGCTGTACCGGCTTTATCAAGAACCTTGGCGGTGGCGCAGAATGTTAGCTTTGCCACAATTTGCCTTGAAAGCTTTGGGGGATTTTCGAGGGTAAGTTAATAGCATCAATCTTCTGTCTGATTCACAATCCTCTCGATCCCCCCTAACCCCCCTTAACAAGGGGGGGACAAGAATTGAGTCACAATCCTCTCGATCCCCCCTAACCCCCCTTAACAAGGGGGGGACAAGAATGTCGTCAAAATTTTCCTTATTAAGGGGGATTCGAGGGGCTCTAGACTCGACTACAAGCGACATAAATCCTGTTATTTCTTGAGTCCGCGCAGGCGGACTTTGTTTGTGTAGTAGCGGTTTCAACCGCCGATTCTAATCAATACGAACCTATTGCCATTAGACAATGTAAGGAGAATCGATCGCCTTTGCCCGATTAGTTGCCACCAAAGTCTGGTAAATCAAAACCGAAATCTCAGCGCGGGTAATGTCCCGAAGTGGCGAAAGCCAATCGCGGGAAGGATAATTAACTACAATCTTCAAAGCAGTTGCTGTGCCGATCGCACTCAAAGCATAATTAGGAATTTGAGAGCGATCGGTGTAAACTTTCAAAGAATCAGGATTGCCGCCCTTAAGTTCCAAACCGTTAACCAAAGACACGATCGCGTCAGCCTTAGTCAAATTCAGATTCGGGCCGAACTTCAAGCCGGGAAACCCCGCCAAAAACCCCCCCCGATTTGCCCGTTCGATCGCACTTCTCGCCCAAAAAGTAGCAGAAACATCAATAAAATTTGTAGCCGGCACCCTGGGAATCGGACTAAACGCACTCACCAACAGCGCCGCATATTGAGCACGGTTTAAACTCTCATCAGGCCTAAAAGAACCGTCAGGAAAACCGGTAACTATATTCGCCGCAGCCAAAGCTTCAATAAACTTCTGTGCCCAATGTCCAGAAATATCACTGAACACCGCACCCCCGATATTCGGATTGCCGCCGCCCTTTCTCACCGCAGCTTGCACAGCTTTAAAAGCATTCACTTTCCCGTAACCAAACCAATCGCTGCGGCCGTTGTTAGGATCGTAATTTCCCATGCGATTGCCCAACTGGGGATCGGGATCGGGATCGACAATTTTCTCAGCAGTTTGTTCGAGAATTCCCCGCACTTCCCGCGCCGTCAAACGGGGGTTAGCCGAAAGTATCAACCCTGCAACGCCAGCGACTACTGGAGTGGCGCTGGAAGTACCGCCAAAAGTATCCGTATAGTCCCCCCAGTCGTAGCCCCGATCGCCCACTCGATCGGCAGTAAACACCCCCAAACCGGGCAAATACTGCGTCACCTCCGGCGGCGTGCTGATATATCCGGTTTCTGGCAACCAAGTTCCCGGCGGCGCGTTGTTGCTGGGGGCGCAAACCGAGATGCTGGTGCCCCAGTTGCTGTAAGCTGCTTTTTTGTTGAGGGAAGTGGAAGCGCTGACGGCAATTACGTCGGGGTGGACGGCAAATCCTGCCAGCCATCTAGTTTGACCCTCCACGACGTTGTTGGGCCAGCCTTTCTCGTTAACAGTACCGTTGACTGGGCGGTTGGCATTCCCCGCTGCGAACAGAATAACGCAGCCTCTGCCGCCCCGCCCTTGGGTTGCTGCTTTGGTGATAACGGCACTCTGCCGCAGGGAAAGGGGATAGTAAACTGCCGCAGGCCCCCAACTGCAAGAAATGACGGCGGCACCTTTTTCGATCGCCCAATTAAATATTTTTTCGACAGAATTGTCATCGAGAAAACCACTGGTACGGATGGGCATCAGGGCGCATCCGGGGGCGACGCCGACAATGCCTTTGCCGTTTTCTTCAGCAACGGCGACGCCGGCACAACTTGTGCCGTGGTTGTCTGAGTCGGCGACTGGCATCGGCGAAGTGTCGCCCTCTTTTAAATCGATGGCTGAGACGATTTTGCCTTGGCCTTGAAAATCTGGGTGGGTGATGTCAACTGCATCGTCGGCGATGGCAATTACGATCGATCGAACTCCGCGAGTCATGTTCCAAGCTGGTTCTGCATAAATTTGAGCACCGCCGACAAGTTCCTTGCCGCCTTTGTTGTTGAGATACCACTGTTTGGGATAAAGCGGATCGCGGGGCGTATAATGCTGCTGCGTCTCTACTAAAATGTTGGGTTCTGCTACGAGAACTTCTGGATATCTTGTCAGGCGGTTGGCAATTTTGATCGGGTTTTCTGTTGCTTGTTTTGTGACTTCGCAGACGAAAGTGTTGGGAATTCCTTCTACTGGCCGGACTATTTTTAAAGCTGCTGCATTGGCGATCGCAGTTCGCGATTGTTCGTCTACTTGTTCGCCAAATTGAATTGTAATTTGGTCTGTCAGGTAAAAGAATGTACTCGGATTGTTCGCGGGGCAATAGACGTGGCTGGCAAAAGCTACGGCATCGCTGGCGCGGGCTGCTTGCATTGCTGCTTCTAGGCTAGAGGGCGCAACGAGATATTCTTCGAGATTGCTTTGGCCGATGCGACGGGTGAATTTTGCCCCAGTTGTTGCAGTCCAATCGTTTGAGGTTGATGCTGTTGATGAGGGGCGGACTGTAAAGCGATCGTCCGCTTTTGACAGCAGCAATTCATCGCCGCCGCGCTGCAAAATCAGTGGGAGACTTTCATCGGGAACTCCGATACCTTGATAATTTTGTAAGGTATTTGCGGAAAGTTCGATCGGTTGTGTCATCAGAAATGCCTTTGTTTAATTTTAACCCAGTCTTACTATATTCTCGCTTAACAGGCAGGATGCCTGTTCCACAAAGACTGAATTTTCTTGTGGGGAGTAGGGTTGGGCTTCTAGCCCGCCCGTAAAAGGCTTATTAACAATGATTCAGCCAATCCCTCAAACTCACATCTTGCACCATTGTCAATAAGCCTTTTCTGAACAGGCAAGATGCCTGTTCCACAAGAAAATTTATCTTTTGTGGAACAGGCATCTTGCCTGTTAAGCGAGAATGGTGCAACATCTCAGTCAGATAAACACACCAGGATTAACATTAAAAAATTCTCCCAGCGCCTTAGCTTGGGCTTTGCTAATCGCCCGTTTACCATTAACCACCTCAGAGACTACTCCTTTGGAACCAATCACACCCACCAAATCGGCTTGTTTGAGTTCGCGAACTTCGATGAAATGCAATAGAACATCCCGGGGAGTCACTTCTGGATCTGGGTAATATTTTGATTCGTATTCTTCGATCAACAGCCCCCAGAGACTCAGTAAAGTTTCTTCTTCTACTGTTAATTCTTCTTTAGACATCAGAAAATCGACTTCTGCGAGGGCAAGATCATTATCTTCTTCGTTCAGGATTGGCTTAGGCTGAGATTTAGCCAGCAGTTGACCGTAAGCTGTTCTTTCAATTGCCATATTCATGGTGCGTTCGATTGTTGAATTAGATCGGGACTTACCCATCAAAACCATTGAAACCGGGTTTTCCACCATTTTTAAAGTCTCAAAGGCAGTATTTAGGTAAAAAAAACCCGGTTTCTGCGTCCCGGACTAGATTGCCGGGATCTGTCCAATCCCCCGCGATTTCCTTGTTCAATCCAAAATCTAAAATCCAAAATCTAAAATCCAAAATCGATCGCACCCTTTGACATTTCAACAAATTTGGTTTACACTTAGCCGGTTGCGATCGCCAATGGTAAGATCGGCTCAAGCTAAATATTTTTTTAAAGCGCACAGGCGCAAAGTAATTTCATGGTATACTCTGGAACTGTTTGTTGGCTTCGCTCCACTGCCCGGATTACGATCGGGGCGATCGCAGCTTTTACCCTATTGCAACCGATCCAAGTCCAAGCACAACAACCTTCTGGGCCAGAGAACCAACCCCAAGTCGAGCCCGCCGACGACCCCACAGACCCCAACAATCTTCGCCCTCTGACGCAAGACAGCAGTCTGCTGAGCGTCCCAGGAGGTCAGCGTTTGATGACAGAAGCCAGCAGTGCTATTTCCTCTCAGAATTACGCACTGGCTACTCAAAAACTCCAAGAATCCCGCCAAATTTTCAATCAACTGTCCAACTTCTACCAACAACTGGGTAGCAGTTTTGCCGGAATTGACATCCGATTGGCCGAAAGCCACCGCACCAAAGCTGTAGAAACAGCCCAAATGCGCGACGAAGCTACCTACCGGCTGGCGTTGGTACACCGGGCGCAAAATAAACCGGAACTGGCTGTGCCCCTGCTGATTCAGATTATTCGCTCGCAGCAGCCAACTCGCGACTTGGGCAAGAAAGCTTACCAGCAGTTACTGGAATTGGGTTTTGTGGATTCGCCCTTTCCCCGACCTGCCAGCAGTCAACCGAGCTCATCGACAAAATAGTTCCACTAAAATCTAAATTACAGCCGTTTATCACAGAAACCAATGGTTACACCGTCTCAAGTAGCAGAAATGATTAAGGCAGGGTTGCCCGACGCTAAAATACAAGTTGACGATTTGACCGGTGGCGGTGACCACTACCAGGCGAGAGTCGTCTCTGCAGCCTTTGAAGGAAAAAGCCGAGTACAGCAGCACCAAATGGTCTACGGCGCTCTCAAACAGGCAATGGCTAGTGAAGCTATCCACGCTTTGGGCTTGGAAACCTTAACTCCCGCAGAATGGGAAGCGAAAAGTCAAGTTGCTTAATTGTTGCTCGGCAATTGGGTATCACAAGTTTGTGCTTCTGTCAATAGTTGCTTGAAATACAACTGCTGCACTTACGCACAAAAACCAAAGAAACCGGGTTTTTTAACCGGAATCTATGGCTGTAACGAAAGATTTTCGTAAAAAACCCGATTTCTGCGTCAGTCAACGTTTAAAAATTTTCAAACAATATTAGGAGCTACCATGACTACAGCAGCACATGAAAGAATTGACGAGTTGGTTAAGCAAAACAAAATCATGGTGTTTATGAAGGGCAATAAGTTAATGCCCCAGTGTGGTTTTTCTAATACTGTGGTGCAAATTCTCAATACTTTGGGAGTGCCTTACGAAACTGTTGATGTTTTGGCAGACCAGGAAATTCGTCAAGGCGTTAAAGAGTATTCCAACTGGCCGACAATTCCCCAAGTTTATATCAACGGCGAGTTTATTGGTGGCTCGGATATTATGATCGAGATGTATCAAAAGGGCCAATTGCAAGAAGTTGTAGAAGTGGCTTTGGCTTCTTAAATTAGACAGAAAAAACATTTCCCCGACTTCTTAAAGAAGTCGGGGAAATAACAGCAATCGCGTTTTACGTTGAATTAAGTTAATTTACTTAATTATTCGTTACCAGGCAAAGCCTAGGAACGCAATGCAGTCGGCTAGGCATCGAATTTTTAGGCTCCCAAAGCGAGGCCGAGCCTGTGGACATCGGTTCCGAGGCTGAGCCGGGAACCAGTTAAAATTGCCAATTCCCAATTCCCAATTCCCAATTCCCAATTCCCACTTCCCAAATCATCAAGGGTTTATCAAACCGAATTTGCTATTTAATAGTAGTCTGATTCAGCCTGTGTCTGTGTCTGTGGCATTGCAAAATTGGAGGGGTCGTGAATGTAACGGGCTGCTTCTTCCTCTAGTCTGTGAATCAGATAGGGTTCCAAACTGTTGGAGTGCCGCAGGGCTGCTAAATAGCCGTCTAAGTAAAGCCGCAGGTCATCGAAGCGATAACCTCTATTCCACATTTCGACGAGGGCGTCGGTGAGTTTTTGGTAGTGCCGGATTGTTTGGGTGTCTTGTAGCATGGTATGAGCTTGAAATCCTTTGTGGTTTGTATAATGACGGCGGGATTTAGGAACGGCCTCGATTGATGCTGAGTGGCTCAGCTTGAGGCTATTTCTAAATAAAACTTTTTACCCTGCTCAACAGGCTACCCTCCATAAAAAATTTCACTCGTTGCAATGCAGTTGCTCGACTTTTTGCGCGCACCTAGATAATTCGCTGTGCGTTTAATGGAGTCGGGATGTGGCTGAATTTGACGGTCAAAGTGGCTGAGTGTTCCGGCTACCGAGCGAACGGTTGGAGGAATTCTAGTTTCACTTGCGCGATTTGTCAACCTCCTGGGAATGGGGGCTGGGTCGGGGGGATCGCTTTTGGCAGGCGGTTGGGGCATGGGATCGATCGGCTTTACACTGTCTTATTTTCATTGTAAGCTTACCGCCAGAATGATTTCACCTTTCTGCAGGCTGACCCTGCCAAATTAACCTAATCTTTAAAATTCGTACCCTAGATATGTCCGCTGCTTTAAACGCAGCTAATGCTTGAGTAGCGATGGTTACAAAAGCTTGACAAAAGCTCTGTTAACCTTGTAGCAATTAGTGATATGGGAAGCTCGCCTCTGTGGAATCTGCAAGTATTTCAATTGTTGAAGGGAATCCGCACCTGCGATCGCTCTTGGGCTGGCATCTACAGCAAGTCGGTCACTGGGTGCACCAGTCAGCGGATATCAGTCACGCTAGGGAAATATTTTTCAGCCGCCAGCCAACCCTAGTCATTCTGGATGCCCAATTGCCGGATGGGGACGGTTTGGAATTTTGCCATTGGCTGCAACAGCAGCAGCAGTCGCTGATTTTGATGCTGTCGGCGCGGAATTCGGAATCGGATATTGTTGAAGGTTTGAAGGCGGGGGCAGACGATTACCTGACTAAACCCTTTGGGATGCAAGAGTTTATGGCCAGGGTGGAAGCTCTGATGCGCCGCAACCGCACGATGCTACCGCCGGCGACGCTGGAGTGCGGGCTGCTGAAAATTGATTTGGTGCAGCGCCGAGTCAGGTTGTACGACGAACATATTGAGCTGACTCCCCAGGAATTTAGCCTGCTGTACGTGCTAGCTCAAGCTGGAGGAGTGCCGCTGTCGCGATCGGATTTGCTGCGTCGGGCCTGGCCTGATGCTATTGATAACCCCCGGACGATCGACACTCACGTACTCTCTCTGCGTAAAAAAATCGAAATCGACCCGCGACAGCCGAGCCTGATTCAAACTGTACGGAATGTCGGCTACCGACTGAATCTGGAGTTGTTGAATAATGCCAATCAACATTCACCCGTGCCCAGAGCGGTGCTTTCTTAGACTACGATCGGTCTATAAGTCTGATTTTATTTTGGGAATTGATTGGCGATCGCATCGGTTTTCGCCGCCATAATAAAGTCATTGCGATGCAGTCCAGAAATCTCGTGAGTCCACCAAGTAACGGTAACTTTTCCCCACTCGGTTAACAGTGCGGGGTGATGTCCTTCAGTTTCTGCTGCTTCGCCGACGCTGTTTGTAAAGGCGATCGCACTTTTGAAATCCGGGAATTCGTAGGTGCGTTCTATTTTGGGAATGCCATTTTTTTCGATCAAATTCCAGTCGGGAATTTGAGGTTTTAGCTGGACAATTTCGTAAGCTGTGAGGCGGGCAGAGTTTGGGCTGCCGGCGGCACAGCGTTCTTTTGCTAAAGGTTCCATAAATTGCTGTTTAGCGATCGGATTATCAAAGATATTATAGACATTTCTAATCTGAATTATTTTGAACGGCAACTGTCCTTTAGGATGGACATCTTGCACCATTTTCAATAAGCTTTTTATGGGCGGGTAGGAGGCCCAACCCCTACTCCCCACAAGAAATTCACTGGGAGCATCTCAATGAAAGCAGTCAAGCTAGAAATTGGAGTTAGGAGTCAGGAGTCAGGAGAAAAGAGTCAGAAGGAAGAAGTCAGGAGCAAGAAGAAGTGTTTTTACAAATATGAAATGCTCCCAATTCACTCTTTGTGGAACAGGCCGGAAAGCCTGTTCTTGAGAATGGTGCAAGGCAGACATTGCGATCGAAATCGTTCATAAAACAGATGAGCAATCATTTAAAATTTCTGGAAATTATCGTTCACCGTGGAATCGCTTAACCGATAATATCAGGAAGGGGCGGGTTGATTTGGCTATCTCGCTGATATTGTAAACGTTAGTGAACCCGCCCCTGCAAGTGCGATCGATCAACCGATAATTTTCTTAATCAAATCCAACTTACCTAAATAGGGAGCGTACCGCCATTTTAAGTCAAGTAAAAATGACTTTTGCAGCACGCTTTTTTGATGCGAAAAGGTGTCAAAACTTGCTTTTCCGTGATAGGTGCCGATGCCGCTGTCGCCAACTCCGCCAAAAGGTAAACTTGTTACTCCGACTTGCATAACCGTGTCGTTTATGCAAACTCCGCCGGAAGAAGTTTCCCGCAAAACTCGCTCTTGTTTCTCTTTATCCTTCGAGAACAAATACAAAGCTAGGGGTTTGGGACGGGCGTTGATTTGGGCGATCGCCTCCCCGAAATCATCATACTCCAAAACTGGCAAAATCGGCCCGAAAATCTCATCCTTCATCACAGGCGCATCCCAGGAAACCTTGTCGAGAACCGTCGGTGCAATATATTTATCTTCGGGGTTTGTTTGACCGCCGACGACAACTTCTCCGTCTTTGATAAATTCTGCCAAACGTCCTAAATGATGCTGATTGATAATTCGGGAATAGTCGGGACTTTTCTGCGGATCGTCGCCGTAAAATCCGTGAATTGCTGTTTTAATTGCCTGCATCAAATCGGGTTTAACTTTTTTATCAACTAACAGGTAATCTGGAGCGATACAAGTTTGACCGGCATTGATAAATTTGCCCCACGCAATGCGTTTAGCAGTGTATTCAACTTGAATATCTGAGTCTACAATGCAAGGAGTTTTGCCGCCTAATTCTAATGTGACAGGTGTCAGGTGTTTGGCGGCGGCTTCCATGACTATTTTACCGATTTTTGTGCCACCGGTAAAGAAGATGTGGTCGAATTTTTCGGCTAATAATTGTTGGCTGATTTCGACTCCTCCTTCGACGGCGGCTACGTAGGCGGGATCGAAGGTTTTGGTAATCATGTCGGCGACAACTGCCGACGTGTGCGAGGCGATTTCAGAAGGTTTGAGGATGGCACAGTTGCCGGCGGCGATCGCCCCGACCAAGGGTGATATCATTAGCTGAAATGGGTAATTCCAAGGCCCGATGATTAAAACTACGCCCAAAGGTTCTGGGTAAATGCGGGCAGATGCTGGGAATTGATCGATCGAAGTAGGCACTTTTTTCGGCTTTGCCCACGATTTAACATTTTTGATGGCATAATTAACTTCTGCGATCGCAGCAATTTCAAAGTAAGCCTCGTACTCCGGCCTGTTCAAATCAGCCTTGACAGCATCCACAATCCGTGATTGATTGGAAACGATCGCACTTTTAAGTTTTTTCAGTTGTTCGATCCGAAAATCCACATCTTTCGTTTTCCCAGTCGCAAAAAATTGCCGCTGCTGCTGGATAATATCGCTGACGCTGATTACCATTTTTTGTCCTCCATGTCTATAAATAAATGTTACAACAGGAAAACGGAAGTTGGGTAAAGTGCGATCGGTGTTAGATCCTCGACTTATTGAACAAGTCGGGGGTCTGGCCTTTACAAATCATTGAGAAATGCTATAAATTAGAAGCTAATAATTGTGGAAATGACAATGGAGTTCGCTTATGAAAATATCTAAGAACGATTTTTTTTTCTATTCCTGCTGGCTGCTTTGCTTGCTTGCAGTAGCAGGATGTACCTCTAAGCCCGAAAAGCAAGTTGTTATCTGCTCGAAAGACTTTACCGAACAAGCCATTCTCGCAGAAATTTTAGCACAGCACATCGAAGCTAAAACAGATATCAAAGTAGAACGAGAACTGAATCTCGGAGGTTCGCTTTGCCATGAATCCCTAACAGCAGGTAAAATCGACTTGTACGTCGAATACACAGGGACTGCTTACGCCAACCTGCTCAAACAGAAACCGATTTCTGACCCCAAAAAAGTCCTCGATTACCTCAAACAAGAATATCCCAAACAGTTTAAAGCAGAATGGACGGAACCGCTGGGATTTAATAACAGTTTTGCGATTATTGTGCGGGGAGACGATGCCAAAAAACTCAATTTACAAACTCTCTCGCAACTTGGGAAAGCTGCACCTAACCTCCGGGCTGGTTTCGGCCCCGAATTTAACGAGAGAGAAGATGGATTTCCCGGATTAGCTAAAACTTACGGGATTAAATTTCGAGAACAACCGAAGGAATTGCTGTTAGGATTGCTTTATCAAGCGTTGCAACAAAAAGAAGTAGATGTGATTGCTGGTAATACGACGGATGGTTTGATTCAAAGTTTAGGTTTAGTAGTTCTCAAAGATGACAAGAACTATTTCCCGCCCTACGAAGCAGTTCCGGTTGTGCGATCGCAAATTTTGGAAAAATACCCGGAATTGCGTCCAGTGTTCGCAGAATTGGGCGGGAAAATTTCCGAAGAAGATATGCGTAAACTAAACTATCAAGTTGACGGGAAACAGCAGGAAGCCGGACAAGTGGCGCGGGAGTTTTTGCAGCAAAAGTTGGGCGGTTCCCAGCCCGCACCTAGCGCAAAGTAATCGGCAGTTTCTCTCCTAAAAGTTCACTTTATATCCGTAGCAGCTTACTTAAAAGTTGGAATTATAAATTGGTAAGTATTGGGATTTCTACGGTTTCAGCAATTTTATGAGCTAGCTTTTTAAAGTCTAGGTAAACACTTTGCACGGCCTGGACGTGAGAACCAATTGCCCCATCCGCAGGTTTGAGGTGGAACATAGGTTTATGGGCTTCTTGAGCAAGCGGCATCAGACTCTGATTGTGTTTTAGCAAAGCTAAACAGTGAGGATCTTCAGCGATGGAAAGCGTGCTATTTTCCGATTCATTGAGCACAGCTTCCCGATAAATATTAGGAATCCGTGCAATCCATCGCTGATAAGCTTTCACTGGGCGGTCTAGCCGTACCGAGTGTTGCAGGACAATATAACCAACAGGTTGCATTTGACCTTGAGGAAGCTTTAAATCAGGGGCAGGATTTTTCTCTAATCTTTCTAGCCATTCTTGCCGCCAGCGTCTGAGAGTTGGGCCGAGATTTTTCAATCCTTGCAGTGAGAATAAATCCGGTGATAGAGGAACTACTACATAGTTAGCTGCAATCAAAGCGGCCCGGTTAATCGCTCCTAAATTCGGGCCGATGTCTGTCAAAACTACATCAGCTTGATGAACTGTTGCTGCTTCTTGCAAGAGTCGCCAAAAAGCAGAGATGACCCGAAAAGAACGCTCCTTGCGATCGGTGCACCCGGGCCATTCTGCTGAGAGCTCATCTTCAAATCCAGAGAGCAATAAATCTCCTACCAAGAGTCCCAATCTTTCTTCAATCTGCTCTACTTCTGGAGTAGCAATATCACCAATTCCTCTAATTAAAGGTTGTACGCAGCGAAAAACTGTGTTAGGTCGGTTATTGCCTTCCCACAATTCTTCTAAACGTTCTTCATCTAGAAAAGCAGCAGTCAGATTGGCTTGGGGGTCTAAATCTGCTGCTAGCACCCGCAGTCCTAAATTGCGATACATCCAGGCTAAATGATAGACTAGCGAAGTTTTACCGACGCCACCTTTATTATTGAAAAAAGCAATAATGGGTACTGTCACGGATGCCTCCTAATAATTACTAAAACATGAGCATCTTCGACAACAAACTCCGGTGGTGGGCTGCCATTTTTTTGCAGTGAATTGCGAGCTATGGCGATACCAATTCCAAACCTTTGTACATAACCAAGATTTTTTAAGGCTTCTGCTAAATTTGGATTTCGGTAGTCAGTGATTCCAGGCATACCAAAATTTTGCCGATTAACTTGTCCAAAGGGCCCGCCGGGGTTTTGAATTTCAATGCGATCGCTAAACCAGGTAATTCTTACTGGTGCATACGTCCCTTCATAGGTGCGGTGCAAGAGCGCATTTCTAGCAAGCTGTTGCAATGCTACTAACGGGTAATCTGGCTGCTGGATTTCCACTGACTGAGCGGTAATATCAGAAGCTACTGAGATATGAGATTGCAGTATTTCATCTAACACTCTCAGCATCATAGAAAGTGGCCCAGCAATTTCTTTCTGGTCTTTAATGGGGTCAGTTAGCTCAGTTCCCTCAATTCGCAAAAATTGAATATAAGCCCCAGGTATCAATTGCCGGGGGTCTTTTCCTACTACCAATATACCTAAATTTGTTGGCTGAATTGACGGTAAAGTGCTAATAAACCTTACTGATGCTAATTGGTGTTCGACGGTTCTTTGATTTTCTTCTAATATGTCAATAGGCAATGTTGAAGGTAGATATTCCTGTTGAAATAAAGTTAAATTTAAGTCATCTAGTGTCCCGGAAGGCAAAGATTGAATATCAAAAGGTAAATCTCTGGAACGCCGTTTTTCTGAGAGACGGCGCTCTTCTTCGGCTGTGGCAGTAGTGCGGCGGGGGCCCACCCGTACCCAGATTCGCCCGTCATAGCGGACAGGGGGTGCATCTGATGGTTCTACAATGACTGCTACTAACTCGCATCCCGCAAGCGTTCGCTTTTGCACGGTTATCGCGGGAAAAGGCAGTATATTTCCATCTGAACGCATATCCGAGAGGGTTAGTAAAAGTTGATCGGTGATGCTCAAATTGGCACAGCTTCCATCATCATTAACACCTATAAATAGTACCCCTGGCTGTTGGTAGTTTGGCAAGTCGTTGGCAAAAGCGCATATAGCCTGACGGAGTTTACCTTTATCAGATATTGAGGCCTTGCGCTCTACTCGATCGGATTCAATGTCTTTGAGGAGAGTTTCTAACTGACTGTCATCCATGCTTTAACTTATTTCTCGTAAATAATTCTTACTGCTTGGTAACAGCAGACTGCGGCTAGTTGGGGAATTGTTAAGAGTTTAAAGAGAAAAGTTTGTTTTCAATTACTACTTACCAATTTCCCGCACCAGCCGCTAAATTAAATTTCTAATTCCCTTCACTCAGCCTCCGCAAATTCAAAATATCGCTCATCTTTTTAATTTGCATACAAGTGCGCTCGAACTGTTGTTTATCCTGGATATCCATGCACAAGTCAATTAAGGCCGGCAATCCGGGGTAGGTTTTGACTTGAGCGCTGCGGACGTTCACTTGGTTGTCCTTCAAATGCGATAAAACATCATTGAGAACTCCCACTCGATCGAGGGCTTCAATTTGAATGTTAACCGGATAAGTGTTGGGCCGAGATTCATTGCGGTTGCTGGAATTCCAACTCACAGGAACCAAGCGATCCCCAGGCACGTTCTCAACATTTGAACATCCTTGTCGGTGAATCGAAATTCCGCGGGTGCGAGTCACAACTCCAATAATTGATTCCCCAGGAATCGGACAACAACAGCCGGATAAATGGTAGAGCAATCCCTCTACACCTGCGATCGGCGATTTGCTCGGAGACGAACTCGGTACTGGTTTCGGTGCCGTCGATGCAGGTATTAGCTGGGGCAATTCGTGGGTTCCTGCAGGAGCCGCTTCAATTTTTTGCTGCACTTTTACTAAATCTCGCAGTCGATTTACTACGAGATTTAGGGTGACTTCGCCGTACCCCAAACCGGCGATTAAATCTTCGACGCTGTGGTAGTTGCAGCGCTGAGCCACAGACTGCATGGGTTCAGATTTCAGCAAGGATTCTAAGCCGTTTTTACCTAATTCTTTTTCCAGCAATTCCCGCCCGCGAGCGAGATTTTCATCTCTGTGCGATCGCTTCAACCACTGGCGAATTCGGTTTTTTGCTCCGTTTGTCTTGACAAAATTCAGCCAGTCGGAACTCGGATGACCATTTTTTTGGGTCAAAATTTCTACAATATCCCCGTTCTTTAAAACCTTGTCTAGTGTTACCATTCGCCCGTTTACTCTGGCACCGGTGCAGTGATTGCCAATTTCTGTGTGAATGCGGTAAGCAAAATCTACGGGAGTTGATCCGCTATTGAGAGCAATCACGTCTCCGTTAGGAGTAAAAACGTAAATATCTTCGTCGAATAAGTTGTCCTTAATGCTTTGTAAATATTCGCGATCGTCTTTGAGGTCGCTTTGCCATTCAAGGAGTTGTCGCAGCCAAGTAAATTTTTCGTCGTCGCCGGTGACTTTTGTGTTAGAACCGCCAGTTTCTTTATATTTCCAGTGCGCGGCAATGCCGTATTCTGCAATGTGGTGCATTGCTACGGTGCGAATTTGCACTTCGATGGGGCGGCCGCTGGTTCCGATTACTCCGGTGTGCAAAGATTGGTAGCGGTTGGCTTTTGGTAAACCGATATAATCTTTAAAGCGGCCGGGAATTGGGCGGAAAGAATCGTGGACGATCGCCAAAGCCCGATAACAGTCATCATTGGTTTCTACTATGATCCGCACCGCCGCAATATCGTATACTTGCTTAAACCCTTTTTGGCGGCGCTGCATCTTCCCGTAAATCCCGTACAAATGTTTGGGACGGCCGCTAACTTCATAGCATTTAATGCCTAAATTGTCAAGCCTTTCTCGCAAACTATCTGTGACTTCTGCGAGTTGAGTTTCTCGATCGGCTCGCTTCTCGGCCACCAATTCCTGAATTTCGCGGTAAGCTTCGGGTTCCAGGTATTTAAACGCTAAATCTTCCAATTCCCACTTAAAGCGGCCAATACCCAAACGGTTTGCTAGGGGAGCAAAAATATCTCGGGTTTCTAGGGCAATACTGCGTTGCTTTTCTTCGGACAAATGCTCCAAAGTCCTCATGTTGTGCAGCCTGTCTGCCAGTTTGACCACAATGACGCGAATATCTTTAGCCATTGCTAGGAACATTCGGCGGAAATTTTCCGCAAGGCGCTCTGTTTTGCTGGAAAAATTAAACTTAGAAAGCTTGGTGACACCTTCAACCAACTGTCGCACTTCGGCGCCGAACCGCTGTTCTATTTCTTCGAGAGTAATATCTGTATCTTCAACAATGTCGTGGAGGAAGCCCGCGGCAATCATGACGTTGTTGCCGCCCATATACCGGAGTATTCCAGCGACAGCTACCGGATGGCAAATGTAAGGTTCTCCCGATTTGCGGTATTGTCCTTCGTGCAAGTCGCGGGCAAATTCAAAGGCCCGACAAATTAAGCTGTCGTCCGTGGAACAATTCGGGTTAGGGCCCCCATCAGGCTCCGATCGAGCATTCAGGCATTCTTGCAGCCAATCGGGAACTACAGCAGGATCGATCGAAGGAGAGGGAGTCAGAGTGTTCGCGTTCATGGGGTACACCTTTAAAACTTAGAAATACAAATGGTTAAAAGCCAGTTTTTGGTTGAATTGCCGAAATTATGTGTTTAGCTATACTAAACTACTTGAATGCCACAATTTGCAATTCAAAAAAATAGTCGATTTTTCTGTTAACTCTACCTATCTAATTCCGAGTCGCCCCCCCTCGGAGGTAGGAAAATATAGTGACACCACTGCCACCGCCGCAGTCTGTCGATCGGGGAAAATCGGGTAAAATAAGCATATTTTGGCGGTAGCCGTTGAGGTTGCGGGCGATCGGCATTTACCGGCAACGCTAAACTAAAAGCAGCAGCCAGAAGGGTAGAGTTAGGGCAGAAAATCAAAAAAAGTTCTCACAAAACAGGGAATAGCTCCAAAAACGCACAGCTTCCCTCCCTATGAGCAAACTTAAGTAAGTATCTACTTAGATTATAAATACAAATTTGTTTACAAAATCATGATATTGTCCGAAGACCGCCGCCAGTGCTACCAAGAATTACAGCAAGCGCTAGAACAACTACAAAGAACTGCTGCACAGGATAATCTGGATCGGGCCGCGCTGGCGATCGAATACAGAAAAGTGCAACAATTTTTCGGAAACCAAATTATGAGAGCCGAAAGCGATGACTTAGACGCCTCAGAAACACCCCCAGAGCAGTCCTATTTGACGGAAATTCACAAGCAACTGCGGTTATTGGGGACAGATGTCACGTTTTTGCAAGCGTCGCGCCAGCCAGCGACAGCAAAGGCGAGGCAAACTGGGGCGATCGCGCGGCTTAACACGCTAATTGGCTACTGTGGCGCGCTGCTGCAAAAAAATTCTGGTTCTTCAGGGCCCGCCCAGATACAGAATTAATAATTGAATTAACAGGGAATTAATAAGGCAAGGAGAAATAAAGCGGTGGAATGTCCAAAATGTAAACATCCCAATTTAGATGGCGGTACCTTAGCCGGTCGTATGTCCGTGCAGTGGTGTCCCAACTGTTACGGTATCTGGATTCCAGGCAGAGAATACGAAGCTTGGCAAAAAGAGCAAAGCCAGTGGTACAACAAATCCGACAAGCCTGATGCGACAGGGACTCTCGGCATAGAATTCACCCCCTCTGTCTACGACAGCAAAGCAGCGCTGTGTCCCGAAGACGGTCACTATCTGTCGCGGGCGAAAGTTCCTTTCAGCAGAGTGCCCTTTTACATAGAGCGCTGTATGTTGTGCGGAGGCATTTGGTGCGATAACGGCGAGTGGGACATTCTCGAAAGTCTGGGATTCCACACCGAGATTGACAAGATGTTTTCTGCGAATTGGCAAGCTAAGGCCCGCGTGCAAGAACTCGCCTCTCGGGAACGTCAAGTGCTGACTGAGAAGCTGGGGCCGGATATCGCCGGATATGTGTTGGAACTCGCGGAAGTTTTAGCAGACCATCCTCACGCAGATTGTGCCGCTACTTACATACTGCGGAGAGCTGAGTTGAAGCGAAGGGAAATTTAGTCAGTTGATGGTTGTCAGTTGTCAGTTGTTAGTTGTCAGTTGTCAGTTGTCAGTTATCAGTTGCTGGGTGAATGATGTACTAATAAAAGCTTTGTTTGTAGCTATTTTTATTTGTATTTACAAACAGCAGAGCAGTCTCTTGCCCATAACTAATAACTCTGAAACACTAAGAAGTAACAACTAACAGCCAGTATATTGACCATTAAATAACAAATAACAAATAACAACTGACCACTGACTACTGACAATCAAGCATCCAGGATACAAGCCCCCGAATTTATCTCGCGCAAGTTAATGCTTTAATTCTTTAATCTAAAATCCAAAATCTAAAATCTAAAATCGATTGACTAAGGACTAATGACTAATGACTAATGACTCTTCTCTATTTTCCGTTGACAATCTGCGAGTAGCTTATCCTCAGCGGCGAGGCCAATCCGGTTGGGCAGTTGACGGGGTTTCCCTGACGCTGAAACCGGGGGAAAAGCTCGGATTAGTTGGGGAGTCTGGGTGCGGTAAGTCAACTTTGGGAAGGGCGGCGATGCGGTTGCTGCCGGATTCAACGCTGATTGAGGGGCGAGTTAGTTTTGCTGGAGAGTCGGTGTTTGATATGAATGCTTCGCGGCTGAGACGGTTTCGGGGCGAAGCTGTAGCATTGATTTTTCAAGATCCGATGACTCGTCTCGATCCTTTGATGACTGTAGGAGAACATTGCATCGAGACTTTGCAAGCTCACCGACCGAATTTGGATCGCAAGCAAGCTAAGAAACGGGCGATCGAAACTCTGGAAGCTGTGAAAATTCCCGCGTCTCGTTGGTCGCAATTTCCCCACGAATTTAGTGGCGGAATGCGGCAAAGAGTAGCAATTGCTTTGGCTCTTTTGCTCGATCCCAAATTAATTGTGGCGGACGAACCGACTACAAGTTTGGACGTAACTGTAGCTGCTCAGATTTTGCAGGAATTAACCAGACTTTGTGAGGAACGGGGAACGGCTATTTTGTTGATTTCTCACGATTTGGCGATGGTGGCTGAGTATTGCGATCGCATTGCAGTGATGTACGGCGGTAAAGTTGTAGAAACCGGGCCGGTGCAAAACGTTTTTGAGAAGCCGCAGCACGAATATACTCGATCGCTCCTCAAAGCAGCTTTGCACATTCAAGCCGATTCTGACAAAGGGTTAGCATTCGAGGAAATCAGGACTGAAGCGGTTACTGCAAACTCAACAAATGCGCCTCTTTTGACCGTAACCAATTTGCAGCAACACTACAGTTTAGAAAGCAATTTATTAGATCAGTTGTTTTCCAGGAATCGCCAGGTAATAAAAGCCGTAGACGGCGTTAGTTTAGAGCTACAACGGGGAGAAATCCTAGGGCTCGTGGGGGAGTCCGGCTGCGGCAAAAGTACCTTGTCACGCACGATTTTGCAGCTAATTACCGCGACAGGTGGCAAAGTGGAATTTCAAGGAATAGATATAACTGCCCTGAACCGGGATGCTGTGAGGAAGCACCGCCGCGAAATGCAAATGATCTTTCAAGACCCCCACGCTTGTCTGAATCCGATGATGACTGTCGGGCAAAGTATTGCTGACCCTTTGTTTATTCACAAATTAGCTAATGGCAGCGAAGCGAAAAAACAAGTAATCCAAATGTTAGAGCGGGTGGGTTTAAGTCCTGGGGAGGATTTCTTTCGTCGCTATCCGGGGGAATTGTCAGGAGGACAACAGCAGCGAGTTTCGATCGCCCGCGCTTTGATTACTCGGCCGCAACTGATAATTTGCGACGAACCTGTGAGTATGCTGGATGCCAGCGTGCAGACTCAAGTTTTAGAGCTGATGTTGGAGTTGAAGCAGGAATTTAATTTGACTTATCTGTTTATTACGCACGATTTGTGGGTGGCGAGATTTTTTTGCGATCGTATCGCGGTAATGAATGCTGGAAAAATTGTTGAAATCGGTAAGACTAGGGATATTTTTACTAATCCGCAGCACCCTTATACTCAGCAATTATTGCAGGCAGCTCCATTACTGGCTCGAACTCAATAGAAAGGTCTAAAATTGGGGCGAACAGATACTAAAATTGGGGCGAACAGATATCAGCCACTAAAATCACTCACCGGCTTCTAGATGGATTTCGGAAATTTCCGGTTAAATTGGTTAAAGTTAAGGGATACTTTTCAAATCCTTCCACCGACACCAAGCACGATATGGCAGAATCTGACCTAGGCAGTTTTGCGGTGGCACCCGAAGCCTCATTCGCGATCGCAGAAGATGAAGACACCGAGATCGATCGTCCGACGGTAACTCGATCGTCAGCATACAACAACTGGTCTGCCGACGATCCAGTGGGAGCTTTGTTCAAGGAAATGGCTCGGTATCCTCTACTGACAGCAGCCGAAGAGGTGGAGTTGGCGCGCCGCGTTCAAGAATTGGTAGCCCTGGAGAAACTAGAACAGCGTTTGCAGCAGGAATTGGACAGAGTGCCGACAAAAGCTGAAATCGCTGCGGCTTTGGGGATAAGCGAAACTCAACTGCAACAGCTTCGCCACCAGTGTCAGTCGGCGAAACGGAAAATGATCAGCTCGAATTTGCGCTTGGTGGTTTCGATTGCCAAACGCTATCTTAATCGGGGCGTGCCTTTTCTCGATTTAATTCAGGAAGGAGCTTTGGGTTTAAATCGGGCAGCCGAAAAGTTCGATCCAGAGAAGGGTTACAAGTTTTCTACCTATGCCTATTGGTGGATTCGCCAAGGAATTACCCGGACAATTGCCAATCAAGGGCGGACGATTCGCTTGCCTGTTCACGTTGTCGAACAGTTAAATAAACTCAAAAAAGTTTATCGAGATTTGAAGCGTTCTCTTCAACGCAATCCAACTGAAACTGAACTTGCGAGAGAAATGCAAGTTACTTGCGAACAGCTTCGCTACCTCCAGCAAGTACGTCGGCAATCTTTGTCTCTCAACCACCGCATCGGCTCAGAAGAAAGTTCGGAACTTTTGGATGTTCTCGAAGATAACGCGACGCAATCTCCCGAAGCTCAGATGAATGAGATGATGATGCGCCAAGATATTTTGGAGGTGTTGGACAGTATTTTGACTGAGCGGGAAAAAGAGATTGTTGCTATGCGTTACGGTTTGCTGACCGGCGAACCTTACACTTTAGAAGAGGTCAGCAGTTTGTTCAATTTGTCCCGCGAACGAGTCCGTCAAATTCAAAATAAGGCAATGCGAAAGCTGCGCCGCCCTCAAGTGACGGAACGATTGAAGGGCTGGTTGAAATAAGCCAAAAACATTGAGTTGGCATTTTGAAAAATCTTAAAATTATTGTGGGGTGGCACTCCGAGGCCACCGTAAATATGCTTGTTCAAGGTGGAAAAGCTTAATTAAAGATTAAAAATTAAAAATGTCTTGATGTGGTATTTTTAATTGTTGATTGTCGCGTACTACTTACTTATTTATGTCTTCTGAGGTAATTTTGCGTCCAGCTACCCGCGCCGACGTGCCGGTGCTGTTTGATTTGATTAAAGCTTTAGCTGAGTACGAAAAATTATCTCATGCTGTTACTGGCAATGCCGTTGATTTGGAGCATCATTTGTTTGGCGATCGACCTTTTGTTGAAGCGATTTTAGCCGAGTGCGAGGGTCGAGTTGTGGGCTGGGCGCTATTTTTTTACAATTATTCTACTTTTTTGACTCAGCCGGGAATTTATTTGGAAGATTTGTTTGTGGTGCCTGAGTTTCGAGGGCGGGGAATTGGCAAGTCTTTGATAGTTTATTTAGCGCAGTTGGCAGTAGAAAGGGGCTGCGGGCGTTTAGAATGGAGCGTTTTGGATTGGAATGAATTGGCGATCGGATTTTACAAGGGTATCGGTGCTGATGTGATGCCCGACTGGCGGATTTGCCGGCTTGCGGGCGAGTCTTTGGCAAATTTGGCATCGAAGTAATTCAGGCGGGCTCGCGTGCCCAACCCCTACTCCCCACCCAAAATTCATCTGTTGTGGAACAGGCATCTTGCCTATGTGTGGAACAGGCATCTTGCCTGTTAGTTAGTGGAACAGGCATCTTGCGTAATTCAGGGCGGGCTAGGAGCAACGCCCCACCCAAAATTCATCTGTTGTGGAACAGGCATCTTGCCTGTGTTTGGAACGGCATCTTGCGTAATTCAGGGCGGGCTAGAAGCCCAACCCCTACTCCCCACAAAAAATTCATCTGTTGTGGAACAGGCATCTTGCCTGTGTGTGGAACAGGCATCTTGCGTAATTCAGGGCGGGCTAGAAGCCCAACCCCTACTCCCCACAAAAAATTCATCTGTTGTGGAACAGGCATCTTGCCTGTGTGTGGAACAGGCATCTTGCCTGTGTGTGGAACAGGCATCTTGCCTGTTAACCTAAAATGCCGCACTAGGGTTAATTAATACCTACCTACTTAATTGACAAAAATATAGGAAAATTTAGATAATAGTTAAGTTAATTGGGAGAGTAGATCGTGATTATTTGGGTAAACGAGCAAATCGATCCGTCGGGCATTCTTTATTCTTGTATTGCTTGTTGCGATGAGACTCAAGCGAAGGATTGCCACGAATCTTTTGAGAAGAATTTGACGGCCGAGCAAAAACAGCAGGGCTGGGTTGCTACCTTGCGGACTGTTAGTTCTTGGGATGAGGTGCCTGTTAATGCTTTGAAATTGAATTAATGAGTGCAAGTCATTAGCAGCTTTAGTGTCGCCGTATTTCCGTTAGAGCGAAACGGCAGGAAAACGTGGGACATCTGTTCGGAAAAGGCAAGATAACTCGATCGCACATTGGTCAAATTAACAGAAGTTTTCTGAAACAGAAGGCAAAAAGCTGCAAGCATTTGGGGCAGCCAGTCTGAGGATTGTGCCGTGGAAGGTGCGGGAATTTGGGCGGAAATTTTCGGGCCAGCAGTGCTGCGAACACGCTAGGACGAAAAAGCGTGCAAGTGCGATCCCCTTCGAGGGCTCCGCTAACGACAATTCGCATTTCTTAAACGGATTTTAGCATTACTATTAATAGATAGAGGCATTTCCAATTGTCTAGTTAAATTTTTATGATTGAAACCTTATTTCACGCTTATACGCCTCTAGTTATCTGGACGGGCTTAGGACTGCTGCTGTTTCGGTACATCCCAGTTGATTTTCCCAAGCTGCTGAGCCACTTTCTTTTCTGGATTGGGATACCGCTGCAAATTCTAGTTTTAGCCCGTCAGAGCGATTTTTCGGGTGCTGTGGGATTCACGCCGGCGATCGCCATATTCGTGTTATTTCTGAGTACGAGTTGTGCTTGGCTGACTTGGGTATTATTGCGTAGGCTGAGTGCGGCCCACATCCAAAAGCCCTATTTTCAGGGCAAAAATTCTCTGGTTAATTTATTCTTATTAAATTTTAATTCCCTGAAGCGATCGAGCCAAGGCAGTTTTCTCCTAGCTGCGATGTTAGGGAATACGGGCTTTGTGGGATTAGCAATCACCCCGTCTATCATCAGCACCGATAACAACAACTGGGCTGTCTTGTACAGCGTCACTAACAACGTTATTGGAACTTATTGTTTCGGTGTATTTATTGCTAGCTATTTCGGGAACTCCGAGCAAAAAAAACACTGGTGGACTCAGATCCGGGACGTGCTGACAGTTCCCGCCCTGTGGGCTTTTTTAATTGGTTTTTATACTAGAAACATCCCCCTGCCCGAAACAGTGGAATCGGGATTGCAGACTGCTGTTTGGGTGGTAATTGCCAGTGCTTTGGTGCTGGTTGGCATCCGGCTGAGGTCTATTAAGAAATGGGAAAGTTTTGAACTGGCGTTAATCCCGTCACTGTTAAAAGTGGTAATTGTGCCGGTGCTAATCGGATTGGGTGCTAGTTATTTCGGATTGAGCGGCGATCCGAGGTTCGTGTTGGTGTTGATGTCGGGAACGCCCACAGCTCTTTCGGTGCTGATTTTAGCAGAAGTCTACGAGCTCGATCGCGATTTGTTAGCTAGTAGCATCGCCATCACTTCTGTCGGTTTGCTGTTGATGCTTCCGCTGTGGTTAGCTGGGTTTAGTTGAAGTTGGGCGATCGCGTGGGAGTTAGAAACCGGGTTTCTTCACTAAATCGGGCGTGAGAATTCCAAGACGATCGCAGAAACCCGGTTTCTTGGATTTTGGGGCGCGTGGGAGTTAGAAACCGGGTTTCTTCTCAAAATCTCGGTAAGGATGCGTAAATTATCGCAGAAACCCGGTTTCTTGGAGTCTGTGGGGAGTCAGAAACCGGGTTTCTTTTCAAAATCTCGGTAAAGATGCGTAATTATCGCAGAAACCCGGTTTCTTGGATTTTGGATCGTGTTACTAAAACAGGAAACAAACCAAAAACTAATGATTGTTGCAAGGTTTTTGATAATTATTATAATATAGAAATAACTTCGAGGAGGTTATGGCATGACAAGCATATCCGACGAACAAACAGCTATCATCCGTACAGAAAGAGGACTGTCGATCGCAGGTACGCGCATCACCATCTACGACATCATGGACTATGTGACGGCTCAATATCCGCCTAAGTTTATCAAGGGATTGTTTGACCTTACAGAGGAACAAATTAACGCAGCTTTAGCTTATATTGAGGCAAATCGCGCTGATGTTGAAGCTGAGTATCAAATGGTGCTTAAGGAAGCTGAAGAATTGCGGCTGTATTATGAAGAAAAAAATCGCGATCTCATTGCCAGAATAGCCGCCATGCCACCAAAACCAGGAACCGAAGCTGCTTGGGAAAAACTTCGAGCGACTAAGGCCAAACTTGATGCTAAAGCATAATTTTTTTGATCGATCGTAATCTCAACGGACAGGCCATAATTTTGTTTGGCTCTATTGCTAATCAAGGTTGGCTTGATATCATCCCAATTCGTTTTGTCACCTTAAAGGAGATTGCTTTAATATGTTAACTAAATACATCCAAGCTGCTATGAAGCAAGCTAAGTATGAAATTTTCCCTGATGATGGGACTTTCTACGGAGAAATTCCTATCTGTGAGGGAGTCTATGCAAATGCTGTAAGTCTCGAAGCTTGTCGAGAAGAATTGCAAGAGGTATTGGAAGACTGGATTTTACTTAGTCTCACCCTGAAACTTCCTTTACCTGTCCTTGATAATATCGACCTTACAGTTACCAAGGAAGTTGCCTGATGCCTCCTTTAAAACCCGTCAAACGTCGAGACTTAATTTATTATCTGAAACAACTGGGATTTGACGGCCCCTATTCGGGAAAAAGGCATCAGTTCATGTTGAAAGATAACCTTCGCATTACCATCCCCAATCCTCATCAAGGTGATATCAGTGCCAACTTTTTAGCTAAGATTTTGCGACAGGCTAAAGTTGATATTAGTGATTGGGAGAACCTCTAAACTTGAGAGGGTTTTGTCAATTATATTAAATAAAACGATCGCGCTTCTTCTGCTACTGGAGATGGTAGGGGAGGGGCGAGCGCAATTTGATTACCAACAAAAGTAAGGTGTGTCACCTGCGATAATCGATCGTTTTGGTGAAAAATGGCAAGGTGACGCACCCTACTACTAAAAGACCTATTCTAAAGATGTCTTTGTTTTACTTCTTGACAAAAGCATAAAAACTCGTTAGGATAACTTTTTAGGTAAAAGTTTTATTTAAACCAACAAGGTACAAGAAAAACTCACCCAAAAGTTGGTGTTTTGGCATTTTACAAAAAAAGGAAACAACGACAATGACTATTATCCAAGACGGTGAGTTCAAAGGCGCTATTGTTGGAACCAACGGCAATGACGCAATTCAATAATCTGGAATCATTTTTGGTGTCCAAGGTAACGATACCCTTTCTGGCAATGGTGGTAACGATACCATTTACGCTGGCAAAGATAACGATATCTTGTATGGTGGTGGTGGAGATGATTTTCTCCGCGGCGATCAAGGTAACGATACAATTTACGGCGGTGAAGGTAACGATACCATCTACGGTGGCAAAGGTGACGATTTCATATTTGGTGGTGAAGGTATCAACATTCTTTACGGGAGTAATGGCAGCGATACTTTCAATGTCAAAGCAGGAGATCAACTTCCAGACTACAATCCTGCAGAAGGAGATGTTTTAATCGGTAACTTTTCTGTCGAAAACGGAGTTCTTCAAGCTATAACTACTCCAACTCCCACACCAAGCCCAACGCCTACTCCTACACCCGCTCCGGCTCCGACTCCCACCCCTACCCCTGTGATTCCAAGACAAGATAGCGTTGCTGCTTATTCTAATGGCAGTGAAGTAATAGGAGTAGGTCGCACAGCCCCTCGTAATTCCGAGCTTGCTTCAGAATCTGGATCTGATACTTTGACTGGCTCCGGTAGCAGTATACTTGTAGGCATTGCTGGAGATCCAGATTCATTTGCTGCCAACTTAAACTCGCGGTTAATAGGAGATGGCATCAAAAACTTTGGAACAGAAGATGAAATCCTTCTTCCTACGGTTCTCCAAGGTAAAATCCGAATTGTTCCTTCAACACGTGAGCCTAATGGATTTTTTGTCCAAGGAAACCAAAAAAATTACTTGTTTGTTTATAACAGTCAAAACAATTTAACTGCAACAACAATAGAACAAGCGATTAAATACATATAGCCTCGCCTTTCTTTCGTCATCTACTAAATGTGAAAACTCATCTTGTCTCTATTTGAGAAATAAATAGGAGCTAAAATGAAAAAACTCCCTATAGAAATCAATTTATAATTAAAAGCTTGTTTGAATGCCAGCAGTTGTTGTGTTTGGTTTTCTTAAGGGGGCTTTATTGTGTCTTGTAACTTCACCTGCATCAATCAGTTTATATAGTAGCACTTCTCAACTTCTACATCGATCGCATAAAAGCATTCACCGCATCATATTGATCCGCCATCCGCGAATAAAACTCGATCGATCGCAAATCCAACTCCGGCAAAGGTTCGCTCTTACTCACCAATTCATACCCCGTTGGACGCAAGCAATAAACCGAAATTACCCCATCCTCCCAAAACCAAACCTCCTGCACTCCCACCCGACGATAGATTTCCAGCGTATCAATTCCACCACTCGTCACTGTTATTTCGATCGCCAAATCTGGAACCGACTTGCGCGTACCCAAACAATAAGACTCATCTGGTTCCTTCCGTGCACCTAACTCCTTCATCCCGATAGTTGTACTGCCGCGCCCGTAGAAACGAATGTTCTTCGTCCGCATATAAATCTCTAAAAGCTGATCTAAAGTGTTTCTAGATTCTTCATGTTCCTCAGAAAAAGGAGCCATAATTTCTAAACACCCATCCAAATAAGTTAAATGCGCCCCAGTTTCCGCCAAATCTGCATCCAACTTTTCCAGAGTCTCCCATGTCACGTTTGAGAGGAAAGCCGCACCTGTACCCAATCCTGCTTTAGAAATTGCGACAACCATCTGACTTACCTTTTAGGATGCTTTTTTATATTAGCGAATATTAGCTAAAGTTTCAAATCAGATTGCTATAAAATTTCGCAGTACAATGAACAATAACTGCACGGAAACGGCTATGAATGAGACAATAACTGCTACAGGTCTGCCTCCTGCATTCCCCGACCATAACCAATTGCCAGACGAAGACGGTACATTTGTGAAAAATTTTCAGGAGCATCCCCAGAGCATCATTTTGACAGATTCGATCGGGCCTGTTGTAGAGCGACTGCATCCAGACGGACAATATGCGATCGGGCAAGATTGCGGCATTTACTGGCGAGAAACTGACCCGCCAGAGCGAGGTGCAGAAGCACCGGATTGGTTTTACGTGCCGAATGTACCCGCAACACTCGATGGTTTTCGCCGTTCTTATGTACTTTGGCGGGAACACATGGCTCCGTTCATCACAAATTTGGGTAGAAACCCCGTCCTTTTAGGACGGCTTTATATTAGAATGTAATTGGTCAACGACCCACCCGAGACGATGGATCAAACAGCCTATACGAGCGAAGTTCAGCCCGAGGTGCTGGCGGCGAAGCAAAATCGGTAGACCGGGATGCATAGGATAGGGCAATGGAAGTCTAACCCTAGAATCAAACCTACGAAGAATTCCGTTTGGTATTCGACACGTAAAAACCGCAGGGCTTGCGGGGTTAGTCTGTGGAGCGAACATAAGACCAAAACTCTTTGAGGGTGGAGGCAGTTGCGAAGAAGCAGAAACTTAAGTCGCGAGGCTTAAGAATCACCGTACCTTCAGGTCGGTGAGTATGTCAATGCTTTAGAATTTGCTAGCGGTAATGGAGAGGAAGAGCGCGATTCCCTTCGGGATAGCTTCGCTTCACGTACTCCGCTTTCTGTGGCGGCCGACGGTACAACAACTAAACCCGGTAAGTTTTGGGTGTACGAGAGAATTATCCGCATCCCTTACTACGGTATTTATGAAATGAGAACTGGCAATTTAGAAGTCTATCACCTGATAGATTTTGGGTATCGAAGGATGGAGCCAAACGAACGCGGTCACTATCCGATTCCTGTACTAGATGTAGAATTGGGACTGTGGCAGGGAAGCTATCAAAATCAAGAACTGCTTTGGCTGCGGTGGTGGGATTCGCAGGGGAATTTGCTGTTAACTGGCTCCGAACAAGTTGAAATTGAGCGGGCTCGAACCGAGAAAGAACGAGAAAGAGCCGAACAAGCAGAGCGAAAAGTTACCCAGTTAGCGGAGCGACTGCGAGCAATGGGAATCGATCCCGATGCTGAGGATTGATATCAAAGTCCCAAAACTATCTCTGTAGCGCGAGCATCCCGCACCTAATCTTTTATAATCACAAAAAACAAAGCTGATGGAAACTAAACCACCTCTACCGCCCTTTACGTTGGAAACGGCTAAAGCCAAAGTTCAAGCTGCTGAAGATGCCTGGAATACCCGCGATCCAGAACGAGTAGCCTTAGCTTATACGGAAGATTCTCAGTGGCGAAACCGTGCCGAATTCTTCAGCGGACGGGAACAAATCAAGGCTTTTTTAAGACGAAAATGGGGAAAGGAACTAGATTACCGTTTAAAGAAAGAACTGTGGAGTTTTACAGAAAATCGGATTTCTGTTCGATTTGAGTATGAGTGGCACGATGATTCTGGCTACTGGTATCGCGCCTATGGTAATGAACAGTGGGAATTTGCAGAAAATGGGTTAATGCGAAGACGTGAAGCTAGCATTAATGATGTTCCGATTCAAGAATCTGAACGGAAGTTTCGATAAGATTTATCGGTGAGTTGTTAGAGGCATTAATAAGGGGGGACTTGCGGGCGGTGAATTTGACTTTTGCAAGAACTCTAGAGAAGTTTATAGAGCATCTGCGATCGTGTAGAATCTTAAAAAACAATTTTAATGGAGTTTTGTTGCAAATGAAATTTTTGGCGATCGAAACACTAATTGTTAGTTCTCTCCTTCTGTCAAACTCATCATTGTCATCTGCTCAAAGTAATCCACAAGGGTCTACAATTCTACCCACAGGAGCTTACTACGCTCAAGGAACAATGTTCAATAACTCCCGTAGAGAGATTGCACATCAAAACAATAGAATCTGCATCAAGATCGTTGATGGCCCTGCAAATCCCTACAAAGGAGTCGAATCTATCACAATTAGCAGCGTGTCTGTTGAAAATGGGAAATACTATATTGATGCAACTGGCACAGAGCTAGTATTAAAAAACAATGGAAAAGCATTCTCTGGCGACATTCGCGGTACATGGGAGTATAGAGGTATCTCGCCCGATCGAAGGAGTCAACCCATACAAGCTCAAAAAATGGCAGAGTGTGTAGCGGCTCAAGGACGATATGTGGAGAAGATGGAAGGAATATCAATTTCAGGAATCGATTTTCCCAAGCATTAACCACGATCGAGATGGGTGGGGGCGCAACCAAAAGGCGATATGTTGGATGCAGTAATGGGTAATCGGAGTAAGGTGCGCGGCGCGCACCTTATACCAATTTTTTATGAGGTTGCATAGAATCCGATCCCCCCTAGCCAAGAGGGCGGGCACGGGGAGTAGGGGTCGCACCGCCCCTACTAAGGGGGGGACAAGATTCTTCTCAAAGTCAACCCCTACTCCCCAACAATCAGGGGGAGTAGGGGGTATGCGAGGGGGATCGAGATATGTGCAACTTCACATTAAATTGGTATTACATCATTAGGTTATTCGTCCCAGACTGTATCCTCAATCGGTAAGCAAACTCGGAGAAGTCAGCACAAAGACATCCCTGGTTCCCACTCCTTCAGATTCCGGTTTAATCGGCGTAGTAAAGTGGAAAAACTCGTGGTCGTTAACTAACAGCAATTCTCCCGGATGCAGAATTTTATTAAAAACAGGCTTCTCTCTTTTAGCCAAGTACAAATGCGTTTCCCCGCCTACAATATTAGTTCTGTCCACCGAGAAAATTCCGATAAAGTCAGTACCGTCTTGGTGAATGCCTTCCGGTGCGGGGTTGCCGAAATTGTTTGGTGAACAAGTCGTCCTGATTTGATGGATGCCGATTTCAGCTTCCGGGTGAATTTTGCAGGAATCGAAAAAAGCAAAAATCATCTGTTTGAAATTATCGAGGGCAATTAGTCGATCGTCCAATTCGGCAAATTCCCGCCTGATATCACCCACTAGCGGATTGTATGTTTTGCTTTGAAACAAATAGCCGTGAGGTAACTTAACTAACTCATTTCCGTTGACTGCAAACCGCGATAATCTTCTCGAACGATACTTACCTTTCACATACGGATCGACAGGCATATCGTCAAAAAATTCCTTGAAACCTTCTAGCTTAATCGAGTTTACTTTTTTGAAAGTAAACATGAAAGCATAATCCAAATGAATGGATTCTAATACGGTTTTCATAGATTTTACTCCCTGAAGCCTTGCTCCCCTCCCTAATTTTGCCGGGAGGAGGTGTATGCTTCTACTCTAGCGCAGGTTTTTTGTATGTGTCGTAAAAGACACTACAAAAATTGCAAAGATATCGTAAAGCTTGCAAGATGAATCCGGGGCTGGTTCTTCTTTTAATCCAAAATCCCCAATCTAAAATCTAAAATCTAAAATCTAAAATCTAAAATCGATTGACTGCTTTCACCAGCGACTGACAGGCCCGCAGGAAAACGGCAACATCGACCCCAAGTGCGACGTACTGAACGCCAGCATCAATCCACTGCTGGGCGATTTCGGGGTTTTCGGCAAAAGTACCGGCGGCTTTGCCTGCTTTGCGGATGGTTTGCACTGCCTCCTGCATCATGTCGATGACGCGGGGATCGCGGACTTGGCCGGGAATGCCGATCGACTGCGACAGATCGTAAGGCCCCAGAAAAATCACGTCAACCTCTGGCACAGTAACAATTTCTGCCAGGTTGTCGATGCCAGCTTTGCCTTCGACATGAATCACAACTAAGGATTCTTCGTTGAGTTTGTCGGTGATATTTGTACCTGCGGCGGTGTAAAGTCCCGCCCGCGTAGCGAAGGAAAGGCCTCGCGTGCCCAGAGGACTGTATTTAGCGCTTTTGACAGCGGTTTCGGCATCGATTTTGCTTTCAATTTGAGGTACTTGAACGCCTGCACTGCCGATGTCGAGAGCTCGTTGAATTTGCGGCCCGTCGTTTTTGCGGACGCGAATAATCGGTGCAATTCCAGTGCAGTCGGCGGCGCGACACAAATCTTCAGCAGCAAGCGGGTTCAGGGGCCCGTGTTCCATATCGATAACCGCAAAGTCGAATCCAGCGTGACCGCATATTTCTATGAATGCGGGATAAGCGCAGTTCATAAATAAACCGAGGACTGTTTCGCCTTGTTTAATTTTTTGTTTCAGTTGGTTTTGACGCATGGGTAATCCCGGAAAATTGAGTTTTTTTTAGCGCAGATGAAGCCAGATTGCTTTTAATAATACAGCTAAAATATTGTCGTAATGAATTACTTTAGGTTAACAGAATAGACAAAAATTTTGTAGCTGCTTTTGCTTCTCTCTTAAAGGGAATCAAGCACAAAAGCCAGCCAACAATAAACATTCCTAAGATTGGTAAAAATATGGCTCCCACGGATGGTTCTACTAACCAAGCAAATAAAGCAAACATTCCAATACTGCCAGTTGTCCACAGCCAAAGAATCAGAAGTCCTATAACTGTTTTATGTAAACTCATCCTAATTTTGATGGAACAACCGAATTGTTGAGTATGTATATCTCCTTGTATAATTGGGAACAATAAATGTCTCCCGATGATGATGCGATTGATTTTGAAGGTTTTGCCAGAAATCGTTCCTTCATAGGGTTTCGCAGGTGGCGGCCCAAAGGGTATAATTATTCTAAAAACTTTTGGAGGAGTAACAACTTCGTCCAACCTGCGTAAAACTTCCGAATAAGTCAAACTGGTGGTAATTGTTAAACTCTCAAAAGGAATAAATAACCTAAAAAATTTGACTATTTTGAGCATAATGTTCATCCGGCTGTTCAATAGTTGTTGCTGGTATTAATGCCTCTTCTCTAAAAAAGTTTTCCCTGACAACACCGCGAAATACCAGTATACTGCAAAATAAACATTTAGATGGGATGAGTGTTTTTCGCGCTATGTCAAAATTAATTCCACAATCTCCGATGAAACTTCGACAGTATCTATTTTGGCTCAAAGGTCGATCGATCCTTAGCCTCACCCTCGGCATAATTTCCGCGATTGGGAACATTTCGCCAGTATTTGCCGCACCGGGTCGCAATCCAGACAATGCAGAAACTTGCGACATTCTAGTAGCAGGCGGCGGGCTTGCAGGCGCTGCTACCGCTTACGAAGGTTTGCTGGCAGGGCGCACAGTTTGTCTCACTGAAATTACTGACTGGGTAGGCGGTCAAATTTCCTCCCAGGGAACTTCCGCACTCGATGAAAGAGATACTCAGCGATCGCTCTTATTTTACCCCCGTGGCTACCTAGAATTGCGGGAGCGGATCAAGGAACATTACGGCCGGCTAAATCCCGGAGGCTGTTGGGTTAGCTATTCGTGTTTCATGCCCTACGACGGTCACAAAATTCTATTTAACATCTTGCAGGATGCCGCTAGAAAAGGCAAAGGCACGCTGAAATGGTTTCCCAATACAGTTATTAAAGAACTAGCAATTACTCCTGCTGTGGCGGGGAATACGGTTGGTGGTCAACAAATTAAAAGTGCGATCGCCATTCAACACAAACCCGCCCCCAACACCCCGCCAATCAACACCGAAACTCTTTCTCAGACTATCGAAGATGCCTATCGCTACGAAAATTCTCCGCGATTTAACAAAACTATTATTCGGTTTATTCCTAAAGCATCTGGAACCCCCCCTAACCCCAGAAGGGGGGGGAATTCCACAAGTTCCTCCCTTTCTGGCAGTAGGGGGGGTGCTGATTGGTACGTTGTAGATGCCACTGAAACAGGCGAATTGATCGGACTTGCCGATGTTCCCTACCGCCTCGGAATTGACCCGCGTTCCCCTCTCGAACCTTCCTCAGCCAGCCCCACCGGCGACCCTTACTGCACTCAAGGTTTTACCTACACCTTTGCGATGGAAGCAACGAAGGAACCGCAGCAGCATCAAGTCCCGTCTTTTTATCAACAATACGCTCCTTACTACAGTTACGAATTGCAGAGATTGGCGAGCTTTCCCTTAGTTTTCAGCTACCGCCAAATCAGGAGCATGAGACCGGATCAAAAGCGACCTTCCGACCCGAAGCAATACCCGATTTATCCGGGGGATATTTCGATGCAAAACTGGACTTGGGGCAATGACTATCGTCCCGGCAATTCTCAAGATAATTTAATTTACACTCGCGAGCAGTTGCAAGAGTCCGGTCAACTGCAACCGGGGGGATGGATGGGCGGTTTGCGAACGGAAACTTTGCGAAGAGGAGAGGAAAATGCCAAAGGATTTTTCTACTGGCTGGTAACAGGAACTACTGACTCGCAGCTAGGAGAGGGAGTCAAAAAGCCTAATCCAAACAATCGTTTTTTGAGCGGTTTGGATTCGCCGATGGGGACGGTGCACGGACTTTCTAAATATCCTTATATGCGGGAGGGCCGGCGTATTATTGGGCGGCCGAGTTTCAATCAGCCTCAAGGTTTTACGGTGTGGGAAGTTGATATGTCTCGCACTGACTTTACGGCTGATTTTTATCGCGAGAATTTGTCGGAGGAAGAGTATCGGAAGTTGTGGTTGGCTGTGGGTGGTTTGAATGCGCCGGCTTTGGCTGTGGGAAGTCAATCTGTTGAGGATACAAAATCGCGATCGCGCGCTACGATTTATCCTGATTCTGTGGGTATCGGTCATTATGCGATCGACTTTCACCCCTGCATGACTAACAGTCCGCCGGAAGCACCGGGAAATACCGAACGGGAAGGCACTCGCAAAGGTCAAGGGCAAGCTTATCCCTTCCAAATTCCGCTGCGGGCAATGATTCCTCAGAAAATTGACAATATGTTAGTGGCGGGTAAAAGTATTGCTGTTAGTCACACAGCGGCCGCTGCTTATCGAGTGCATTCTTTTGAATGGTCTGCCGGTGTGGCGGCGGGAGTTACGGCTGCTTTTTCCCTAGAAAAGGGGATTCTACCTTATGAATTAGTGGACGAATTGCCGTCCCGCGAGCCAAACTTGGAAGTGTTGCAGTTGCGGTTGCAACAAAATGCTAATCCGATCGCCTTTCCGGGTACTTCTATTTTCAATAGTTCGTGGCAAAATTGGAAATAATCGCACTTGGTAATCTGTAGCGCCGGCATCCTGCCCGCCCTACAATAAAATTCACTCTTTGTGGCACAGGGTGGAACAGGCTTTCGGGCCTGTTCCTGACACCCGACAATTAACTCGTTACCAAGAAGAGCCTGCTAACCCGTATAAAATAACCAGTCACAAAATAGCTGATAAACAGCAATTTGTCATCTATCTTTCAATAGAAGCAATCAGACACTGCTTTAGTTGGATAATATCAATAATCTCAAAAATCTTCCCCCCTTCCCCTTCAAACTCGTCAAAGGTAACGGTCATGTCAACTGCACAGATAACAAGCCCCAATTCCAATAATGGTTATGCCAAACAGTTACTCAGAACCTTAGTGGCCGTCAAAAAAGGGGACTTTTCAGTTCGGATGCCCATAGACCAGACCGGTCTAGCGGGGAAAATTGCTGACGAACTTAACGAAATTATCGAACTCAATGAGAGAATGGCGGCCGAACTCGATCGCATCGGCACAGTTGTCGGTAAAGAAGGCAAAATCGCCCAGCGGGCGACGATCGGCAGCGCCGAGGGGTCATGGGCAGCTAGCGTCAACTCTGTCAATACCCTAATTACAGATTTAGTGCAACCAACCTCTGAAACCGCCAGAGTAATTCGCGCCGTAGCAAAAGGAGATTTATCGCAAACCATCGCCCTAGAAATAGAAGACAGACCCCTCAAAGGAGAATTCCTCCAAACAGCGCAAATTGTTAACACAATGGTAGACCAGTTGAGCTCCTTTGCGTCGGAAGTAACGCGGGTAGCTAGGGAAGTGGGAACCGAAGGGAAATTAGGCGTGCAAGCTGAAGTTAAAGGAGTTGCCGGAACTTGGAAAGATTTAACGGATTCAGTTAACTCGATGGCGGGGAATTTAACAGCCCAAGTCCGTAACATTGCTGACGTGACAACCGCTGTGGCAAATGGCGATTTATCCAAAAAAATTACAGTAGATGTTAAAGGGGAAATTCTCGAACTGAAAAACACGATTAACATCATGGTGGATCAGTTGAGTTCCTTCGCATCGGAAGTAACCAGAGTTGCTAGGGAAGTAGGAACGGAAGGGAAATTAGGGGTGCAAGCTGAAGTGCGGGGAGTTGCCGGAACCTGGAAAGATTTAACGGATTCAGTTAACTCAATGGCCGGCAATCTTACCGCACAAGTACGGAACATTGCGGAAGTGACGACGGCTGTGGCAAATGGTGACTTATCTAAAAAAATTACAGTAGATGTTAAAGGTGAAATTCTGGAGTTAAAAAACACTATTAACATCATGGTGGATCAGTTAAATTCCTTCGCATCTGAAGTAACGCGGGTGGCGAGAGAAGTAGGTTCCGAAGGCAAACTTGGCGGTCAAGCAGAAGTTAAAGGAGTTGCCGGAACTTGGAAGGATTTAACGGATAGCGTTAACTTCATGGCAGGCAGTTTGACAGCACAAGTGCGGAACATCGCTGAAGTGACAACCGCTGTGGCAAAGGGCGATTTATCTAAGAAAATTACAGTAGATGTTAAAGGGGAAATTCTCGAACTCAAAAACACCGTCAACACGATGGTTGACCAGTTAAATTCCTTCGCATCTGAAGTAACCAGGGTGGCTAGGGAAGTGGGAACGGAAGGGAAATTAGGCGTACAAGCAGAAGTGCAGGAAGTTGCAGGAACTTGGAAAGATTTAACGGATTCAGTTAACTCAATGGCCGGCAATTTAACAGCACAAGTCCGCAACATTGCTGAGGTGACGACGGCTGTGGCTAACGGTGACTTATCTAAAAAAATTACGGTACAGGTTAAAGGCGAAATTTTAGAACTGAAAAACACCATTAACGTGATGGTGGATCAGCTTAATTCCTTCGCATCTGAAGTAACCAGGGTTGCTAGGGAAGTGGGTTCGGAAGGTAAACTCGGCGGTCAAGCCGATGTCCGAGGCGTAGCAGGAACTTGGAAGGATTTAACGGATTCAGTTAATTTTATGGCGGGTAGTTTGACAGAGCAAGTACGGAATATTGCTGCTGTTACGACGGCTGTGGCTAATGGCGACTTGTCGAAGAAAATTACTGTAGATGTTAAAGGTGAAATTCTGGAGTTAAAAAACACCGTCAACACGATGGTGGATCAATTAAATTCCTTCGCTTCGGAAGTAACCAGGGTTGCTAGGGAAGTGGGAACCGAAGGGAAATTAGGCGTGCAAGCTGAAGTTAAAGGAGTTGCCGGAACCTGGAAAGATTTAACGGATTCAGTTAACTCGATGGCGGGTAATTTAACAGCCCAAGTCCGTAACATTGCGGAAGTGACAACGGCTGTGGCAAATGGCGACTTGTCTAAGAAAATTACAGTAGATGTTAAAGGGGAAATTCTCGAACTGAAAAACACGATTAACATCATGGTGGATCAGTTGAGTTCCTTCGCATCTGAAGTAACCAGAGTTGCTAGGGAAGTGGGAACGGAAGGTAAATTAGGTGTGCAAGCTTATGTGCGGGGTGTAGGGGGAACTTGGAAAGATTTAACTGATAATGTTAACTTGATGGCGGGGAATTTGACGGCACAGGTGCGGAATATTGCGGAAGTGACGAAAGCGGTGGCAAATGGGGATTTATCCAAGAAAATTACCGTTGATGTCAAAGGCGAAATTCTTGAACTGAAAGACACTATTAACGTGATGGTGGATCAGCTTAATTCCTTCGCTTCTGAGGTAACGCGGGTGGCGCGGGAGGTGGGAACTGAGGGTAAATTGGGCGGTCAAGCTGAGGTGAAAGGAGTTGCGGGAACGTGGAAGGATTTAACTGACAATGTAAACTCGATGGCGGGCAATTTGACCGCGCAAGTGCGGGGTATTGCTAAAGTTGTGACGGCGGTGGCGAATGGTGATTTGAAGCGAAAATTAATGCTGGAAGCTAAGGGAGAAATTGCGACTCTGGCAGATACGATTAACGAGATGATTGATACGCTGGCGACGTTTGCCGATCAAGTTACTACAGTGGCGCGGGAAGTGGGAATTGAAGGGAAATTGGGCGGTCAGGCGAAGGTTCCGGGTGCGGCGGGGACGTGGCGAGATTTGACGGATAATGTGAATGAATTGGCGGCGAATTTGACTACTCAACTGCGGGCGATCGCCGAAGTGGCAATTGCTGTTACCAGAGGCGATTTAACGAGGTCAATTTCCGTCGCCACTGAAGGAGAAGTTGCCATTGTTAAGGACAACATTAACCAGATGATTGCCAATCTCCGGGAGACGACGCAGAAGAATACTGAGCAAGATTGGCTGAAAACAAACCTCGCTAAGTTCACTCGAATGCTACAAGGTCAGCGGGATTTAGAAACTGTTTCTAAACTAATTCTCTCAGAATTGACGCCGCTGGTTTCGGCTCAGCATGGCGTATTCTTTATGATGGAAGCTGTGGAACACGATCCGTTTCTCAAACTGTTAAGTACCTACGCATACCGCGAACGCAAACAGTTAGGAAACCGATTCCATTTAGGCGAAGGTTTGGTAGGACAGTGCGCCCTGGAAAAGGAACGAATCCTGTTGACTGAGGTGCCGGAAAACTACGTTAAAATTGGATCGGGACTGGGAGAATCTACGCCGTTGAATGTCGTGGTTTTACCCGTACTCTTTGAGGGACAAGTGACGGCAGTAATCGAGTTAGCTTCGTTCCGGCGATTCAGCGAAATACACTTGACATTTCTCGACCAACTTACAGAAAGTATTGCCATTGTCTTAAATACAATTGCGGCGAGTATGCGGACGGAAGAGTTGCTGAAACAGTCGCAGTCTTTGGCAGAAGAGTTGCAAACTCAGCAAAAGGAACTAACGGAAACTAACAAGCGTCTCGAACAACAAGCGCAGTCGCTCCGCGCATCTGAGGAACTGTTGAAGAGTCAGCAGGAAGAGTTGCAACAAACGAATGAAGAATTAGAAGAACAAGCTGAATTGCTAGCGCTGCAAAATAAGGAAGTTGAGCGGAAAAACCGAGATATCGAACAGGCGAGGGGGTTGTTGGAAGAAAGAGCGGAACAGTTGGCTCTAACTTCTAAGTATAAGTCGGAGTTTCTGGCAAATATGTCTCACGAGTTGCGAACTCCGCTGAATTCGCTGTTGATTCTCGCTCGATTGCTTTCTGACAATACTGAAGGCAATTTGACTCTGAAGCAAGTTGAATACACGCGCACAATTTACTCGGCGGGAAATGATTTGCTGGGGCTGATTAATGACATCTTGGATCTCGCTAAGATTGAATCAGGCACGATGTCAGTGGAAATTGAGCAAGTGTTGTTTACGGACTTGCGAGATCATTTGGATCGAACTTTCCGCCAAATCGCCCAGGATAAGAAGTTGAGTTTTCAATTAGAGCTTGAGGCTGGGTTGCCAAAAGGTCTCTATACTGATGCTAAACGGCTGCAACAAGTTTTGAAGAATCTTCTCTCTAATGCGTTTAAGTTTACAGAACGGGGCGAGGTGAAATTGCGTGTCGAAGTAGCGCGGGCAGGGTGGAATTTAGAAATAGAAAGTTTAACGAGTTCCCCTACTGTTTTGGCTTTCTCAGTTAGCGATACGGGGATTGGGATTTCTGCTGAAAAACACAGGGTTATTTTTGAGGCTTTCCAACAAGCTGATGGTAGCACTAGCCGCAAATACGGGGGCACGGGTTTGGGTTTGTCAATTAGTAGAGAAATCGCTAATCTGTTAGGCGGAGAAATTAAATTGACAAGTCGCCCTGGTGAGGGTAGTAAGTTCACGCTTTATCTGCCGCAAACTTACCAAGAATCGCGAATAATGAAGGATACGGGATCGGGAAGGGGCAAGCAAACGGCTCAATTGCCGGCTGCTATTTCTTCCGCAGTTCCTGCGCCGAATTTCCACTTGCCGATCGCCCCTTATCCATCACCGATTATCGCTGATGACCGAGAAAATATTGAGAGTGACGATCGCGTGCTGTTGATTGTCGAGGATGATGTAAACTTCGCTCGGATTCTGTTGGATATGGCGCAGGAACAGGGTTTTAAAGGTTTGGTGGCTTTGCGGAGCGATATCGGTTTGGCGATGGCGCGAGAGTTCAAGCCAACTGCGATTATGCTGGATCTAAATTTGCCTGTGATGGATGGCTGGACAGTCCTCGATCGCTTGAAGCACGACCCAAGTACGCGCCACATTCCGGTTCACATTGTATCAGTTGAAGAAGGGCGGCAGCGCAGTTTGCAGTTAGGGGCGATCGCCTATTTGCAAAAACCTGTTAGCAGCGAAGCTTTGAGCAAAGCTTTGGCTGATATTAAGGGTTTTGTCGATCGGCGAGTCAAGAATCTGCTAGTCGTGGAAGACGACGAAACGCAGCGTCTGGGCATTGTGGATTTAATCGGCAATCACGATGTTTGTACAACGGCTGTGGGGAGTGGTGCAGAGGCGCTAGCAACTTTAAGATCGGGGCATTTTGACTGCGTTGTACTCGATTTGGGACTGCCAGATATGACTGGTTTTGAACTGATCGAGCAAATCAAGCAAGATGCAATTTTAAAAAGTCTGCCGATTATTATTTATACGGGCAAAGACTTGACGAAAGCCGAAGAAACTCAACTCAAGCGCATGGCGGAAACAATCATTGTTAAAGATGTGCGATCGCCGGAACGTTTGTTAGATGAAACAGCTTTGTTTTTGCACCGAGTCCAAGCAAATTTGCCGGAACCGAAGCGCCAAATGCTAGAGCAATTGTATCAAACAGATTCGACGCTCGCGGGCAAAACAGTCTTGATTGTTGACGACGATATGCGGAATATTTTCGCCCTCACGAGTATGTTGGAGCGCCATAAAATGCAAATTGAGTATGCTGAGAATGGCAGAGAGGGCATTGCTAAATTGCAAAATACGCCTGACATAAATATTGTGTTGATGGACGTGATGATGCCAGAGATGGACGGTTACGAAACAATGCAAGCAATTCGTAAAATGCCTCAATTTGCTTCCTTGCCAATGATTGCTCTTACTGCGAAAGCTATGAAGGGCGATCGGGAAAAATGTATCGAAGCTGGTGCGTCTGACTATATTACCAAACCTGTTGATACGGAACAGTTGCTCTCGCTGCTGCGTGTCTGGCTTTATCGATAATGAAGTCAGTTGTCAGTTGGCAGTTGACTGTTGGCAGTTGTCAGTTGGCAGTTGTCAGTTGGCAGTTGTCAGTTGGCAGTTGTCAGTTGGCAGTTGGCAGTTGTCAGTTGGCAGTTGTCATTAGTCATTAGTCAACAGTCATTAGTCAGCAGTCAGCAGTCAGCAGTTAACAGTGAACAGTCAACAGTCAACAGTGAACAGTCAACAGTTAACAGTCAACAGTCAACAGTGAACAGTCAACAGTGAACAGTCAACAATGCCCAATAACCAATTACCAATTACAAATGTCCGAAAGCCATGAACTTGAAACAATCGAAATTCAACTCTTACTAGAGGGAATGTTTCGCTATTACGGATTTGATTTTCGCAATTATGCTCTTGCCTCTCTCAAGCGCCGTATTTGGAACACTATTCGCTCGGAACGGCTCACCACTGTGTCTGCACTTCAGGAAAAGGTACTTCACAATCCTGCTTACCTAGACCGTTTACTGCTGGACATTTCTGTCAATGTAACGGCGATGTTTCGCGATCCCAGCTTTTACATTAGTTTCAGAAATAAAGTGGTGCCGCTGCTGCGTACTTATCCTTTTATTCGGATTTGGCACGCTGGATGTTCAACGGGAGAAGAAGTCTATTCTATGGCAATCTTGCTGCAAGAAGAAGGACTGTATGACCGTTGTCGGATTTACGCTACGGACATGAATGAATTAGTTTTGAAAACCGCAAAAACAGGGATATTCCGGCTGAAACAAATGCAAGAATATACGCAACTCTACCACCAAGCGGGGGGCACGAAAGCGTTTTCTGAGTATTACACTGCTGCCTATGAAAATGCGATTTTTCGGTCTTCACTTAAAGATAATATTGTCTTTGCTCACCACAACCTAGCAACGGATAATTCTTTTAATGAATTCAATGTTATTTTATGCCGTAATGTGATGATTTATTTCAATTCACACCTCCAAGAGCGGGTACACAAGCTTTTTTATGAGAGCCTGGGAATGTTTGGGGTTTTAGGACTAGGACATCAGGAGTCTCTGACTTTTACACCTTATGAAAAATACTATGAACCAATTGAAAGTAGTGATAAAATCTACCGAAGAGTTAAATAAAAAAAATTTTGAAATAGTGGTTGTTGGCACGTCTTTAGGAGGGCTAGAGGCTCTGACTGTGCTGCTGGCAGATTTGCCACCAACCTTTCCTTTGCCTGTAGTTATTGTCCAACACCGCCATAAGAGTTCTCAGAATAGGCTTACTTATTTTTTACAAAAGCAAAGCTCTCTCCAAATCACAGAGGCAGAAGACAAAGAGCCGATCGCACCGGGACGGGTTTACTTGGCTCCTGCTGACTATCACTTGCTAATAGAATCGCCCTCTGAGGAGGAGTTTAGCCTGCATGAAAACGACTTTACAGAATGGGGGGGCGTGGCAGTGGAGTCAACCCATAATTCAAAATCCCCAATCCCCAATGGCGGAGCTCCTACATTTGCACTATCAACTGAGGGTCCTGTCTCCTACGCGCGACCCTCAATCGATGTGCTGTTTGAGTCTGCTGCGGATGCCTTTGGGGAGAAAGCGATCGGCATAATTTTAACGGGAGCTAATTCGGATGGCAGTAAAGGGCTGGCAAAAATTAAAGCTGAGGGAGGATTGACATTTGTGGAGGAACCGGCTTCGGCCCTATGCGCGACCATGCCAGCGTCGGCGATCGCAAATGTTGAAGTAGACTGGATTTTACCCCTCTCTAAAATCGCTCCCTGTTTAGTCAACTTGCTAAGAATTAAAGATTAAAAAATTTATGAATCTGCAGTCCCCCCATCGAGTAAATGTCCTTTTAGTTGACGATCGCCCAGAAAATTTGGTAGCTCTAGAAGCTATCCTCAACAGCCCCTCTTATCATCTAGTACAAGCTAATTCGGGCGCGGAGGCTCTGAGATGTCTGCTTAATGAAGATTTTGCGGTAATTTTGCTTGATGTGCAGATGCCGGGAATGGATGGATTTGAGACAGCAACATTGATTCGCTCTAGAGATCGATCGCGATCGACTCCGATTATTTTTATCACAGCATTCAGCAGTAATGACACCCACGTGTTTAAAGGTTATTCTCTGGGTGCGGTGGATTACCTGTTCAAACCCTTAGAACCGGAAATATTGACCTCGAAGGTGCAGGTATTTGTGGAATTGTTCCAAAAAACAGTCGAGGTGAAACAGCAAGCAACACAGTTAGCTGCGGTTAATAGTGAACTAAGTAAAAGTGAAGAGCGGTTTCGCACTTTGTGTGCTTGTTCGCCACTGGGAATTTACTTAGCTGACGTTGAAGGCCGCTGTACTTACATCAATCCCCGTTGTCAAGCGATTTGCGGGTTAACTTTGGAGGAAAGTTTGGTAGAGGTTTGGCAGCGGGAAGTTCATCCAGAAGATCGCGATCGCGTAGTAGCAGATTGGTTAGCTTGGATTAAAGAAAGCCAGGAATATTCTAACGAGTTTCGATTAGCTGGGAGCGAAAATGTGCGTTGGATTCACGTGCAGTCGTCGCCAATGTTTTCGGATTTTGGAAAACTGATCGGTCACGTGGGTACGGTTAGAGATGTCACAGACCGCAAGCAAGCAGAGGAAGAACGCGGCAGACTAATCCGCGAACAAGTGGCGCGGCAAGAAGCGGAGAGAGCTAACCAGATGAAGGATGAATTTCTCGCTATTCTCTCTCACGAACTCCGTACTCCTTTAAATGCAATTCTCGGCTGGTCTAGGCTGCTTCGTACCAAAACATTTGACCAAGACACTATTGAGAAAGCCCTAGAAACAATTGAGCGCAATGCTAAATCTCAAGCGCAACTCATTGAAGATATTTTAGATGTTTCGCGGATTCTGCGGGGCAAACTAAATTTAAATAAGCATCCGATTCGGTTGGAATCTGCGATTAAGCTAGCAATAGATTCTTTGCAGCCGCTGACTGAGGAAAAATCAATAGTCATAGAATTAACGTGCAGTCCCAATGTAGGTGAAGTTATCGGCGATCCCGATCGCTTGCAGCAAATTGTGTGGAATTTGCTGTCAAATGCCATTAAGTTTAGTCCGCAAGAGGGTAAAGTAGAGGTGCGGTTAGAGTCAGTTGGAGATGAGGCTCACATTCAGATAATTGATAGCGGCATTGGTATCGCTCCTGATTTTTTGCCTTATGTTTTCGATCGCTTCCGCCAAGCTGATAGCAGCACAACTAGGTCTTACGGGGGTTTGGGACTGGGATTGGCGATCGTCCGTCACTTGGTGGAACAGCACGGCGGTAAGGTGTATGCAGAGAATAATCCGGGTGAGGGTGCGAAATTTACGGTGGCTTTACCTGTGGCACAGAGGAACGCCCTCGCTGCTGACGATGATTGGTCGCCACTCAATGACGCGACAGAGGTTCTCCCCACTCTGGCTAATTTGCAATTGCTGGTGGTGGATGATGACGATGACACGCGGGAGTTTTTGATTGCTTTACTCGAAGACGAAGGAGCTATGGTGCGATCGGCATCATCGGTGGCCGGGGCTCTAGCTGCACTGGAGAGTTATTGGCCGGATGTGCTGCTGAGCGACATTGGAATGCCGGAAGCAGACGGCTATGAGTTGATGGCGCGGGTGAGAGAAATGGAAGTGCTCAGGGGTGGAAAGATGCCTGCGATCGCTCTGACGGCCTACGCGAGAGAGGAAGAGCGCAAACAAGCGCTGGAAGCGGGTTTTCAGATGCACTTATCTAAACCAGTTGACATAAGTAAGTTAATTGCCGCAATTGCTAACCTCACAGGAATCCTCGGAAATCCCGATCCAACTCAAATCTTGCAGGATGCTCAAGAACAGGCAAGATGCCTGTTCCACAAAGATTAGATTTTATTGTGGGGAGTAGGGGTTGGGCAGGAGAGCCCGTCCGTGAAGGCTGATTGACAATAGTGCTATTCGGTGATTTCCAAGGGAATCGGCGGTTAAAACCGCTTTGTTGACCCCCAATCCCGTGCTGATTACTGAGAAAAATATTAAGCTAGCTAAAAGGAAACGCGATCGACAGTTCGGAACAAGACACCCGTTTTTTCACAAAAAACTGGATATTTGCCGTTTTTTTGCTTCAACCTGCCGTCAAAGTACAAAATTACCCGCCAATCAATTCATGAATATTTTTAGCAGTCTGCTTTCTAGCCCAACTCAAGCACCCCAAGTCAAAAAACAGCGTCGAGGCATTGAAATTAAGTCGGAACGCGAAATCGAAATTATGCGGCAAGCAGCAAAAATCGTTGCAACGGTACTCAAAGAAATTTCCCAAATGGTGAAACCGGGAATGACTACTGCTGATTTGGATGCTTATGCCGAAAAACGTATCCGTGCTATGGGGGCAACTCCGAGTTTTAAAGGCTATCACGGTTTCCCTGGATCGATTTGCTCTAGCATTAATAACGAAGTTGTTCACGGCATCCCCAGTCCCAAAAAAGTAATTCGGGCAGGAGATGTTCTCAAGGTAGATACTGGGGCATATTATCAAGGTTTTCACGGCGATTCTTGCATCACGATCGCAGTTGTGGAAGTGACTCCCGAATCGGCAAAATTAATCCGAGTCGCAGAAGAAGCTCTCTACAAAGGCATCGAACAAGTGAAGGCTGGAGCCTATTTGCTCGATCTGGCGGGTGCGATCGAAGATCATGTCAAAAGCAACGGTTTTAACATCGTTGAGGAGTTTACCGGCCACGGTGTCGGGCGAAATTTGCACGAGGAACCGTCGGTTTTCAATTTCCGCACGCGGGAAATGCCGAACGTGAAATTGCGAGCCGGCATGACATTGGCGATCGAACCGATTCTGAATGCGGGTTCTAAGTACACTCGGACGCTTTCTGACAAGTGGACTGCTGTAACCGTTGACAATGCTATGTCTGCTCAGTTTGAGCATACTGTGTTGGTGACAGAAACTGGCTATGAAATTTTGACCGATCGTTCAAAAGTTTAAGGGGAAAAAAAGACAATAGTTTTGAGTTTTGAGCTAAAGTTTTTATTCTGTAGGTTGGGTTGAGCGATGGCGAAACCCAACACCTTATTTAAAATGAAGATTTGGGTTTCGTTCCTCAACCCAACCTACAATATTTACACTATTAAGAAGGTAACAGAGATGTCAGCACGATTATTATTGGTAGACGATGAACCGGGCTTGCGGGAAGCAGTACAAGCTTATTTGGAAGATAGCGATTTTGCGGTTGAGGTTGCCAGTAATGCTCGGGATGGGTGGGAACTCTTGCAGCAGACTAATCCCGATTTGGTGATTTCAGACATTATGATGCCCCAGGTGGACGGTTATCAATTTCTCAAGCAAGTGCGGGAAGATCCTCGCTATAAGGCTTTGCCGGTGGTGTTTTTGACGGCTAAGGGGATGACGAGCGATCGCATTCAAGGCTATCAAGCAGGCTGCGATGCTTATCTTTCTAAGCCCTTCGATCCCGACGAATTAGTAGCAATAGTAACGAATTTGCTCGCCCGCCGCGCGGCTGCTAAGGAGACGAGCGAAAGTGCTGAAAGTCCAGATATTGCTGCTTTGACAAGCCAAATGGCGAGAATTGAGTCTTTGCTGAGTGGGCGGAGTTCGATCGCCCAAAGTCCTTCGCCGATTAAAATTGATTTGACTCCGCGAGAACAAAGTGTTTTGGATTTGGTTGCTCAAGGTTTGATGAATAAGGAAATTGCCCGCCGCTTGGAAACTAGCGTGCGTAATGTGGAAAAGTACGTCAGCCGTTTGTTTAGCAAGACGGGTACTAACAGCCGTACTGAGTTGGTTCGCTTCGCTCTCGAACACGGCTTGACGAAATAGGGGCCCTCTCGACTTGGCTGGAGGCTCTCCCTCGGCCATCGGCGTTACCAGGTTCTTCCTGGTAACGATAATTATGAAAAAACTTAGAAATGTTAAGATATAAGTATTGACAGGTATCCGGTGGCTGTGGTATGTCACATCAGCTTGCTGGTGGCAGCGCGGGGGTGCGAAAACTGGTGTGCGAAAACTGGTGTGCGATCGAACTTCTCACCCACTTTGCTTTGACTCTGAGATGAACACTCGCAAAGGCTGGGGAATTACTTAACGGGAAAACCTGACTGTTTAAGAGTTTTCACGTAGTAAATACAAAGGCAAACACTTGACCGGATATGCTCCGTTAAGCAAACTTGCCACGAAGAGTCACAGATCACGTTATATCCTATGGAAAAGCAAGCGACTATTAATTAATGAATCTGCTCAAAAACGGATACTTGCGAACTACAGGGGTGGTAAGTATCCCACAATTTTAGACCCTAGTTAAAGCTCTCAGATTCATCTGTGGAGTAAATCTAAAACCTAAAATCTAAAATCGACTGACAGCGCTCTAAAGTAGCCGCAGAAGTTGAATGTATAGCAGCACCAAAGTTGAGTTTATATCAGGAGGATACCATGAGGAAAATCACGGCGCGACAAACAATAAGTGCCATAGTAGCACTGCCGATCGTACTAATAGCCAATACAACTCAAGCTTTTGCCACTGATACCAGTCAGAAAATAGATCCAATTAAGAAAGTTTCGGATTTTGGCGATGAGCTAGATTTTGATATTGGGCCACCAACAACCATCAGCATTGAAGAAAGCGAGGATTGGGATGAACCTGAATTTACAGCTACTTTAGATATGGAGATTAGTAAATTTATGACAAAAAATCTTCAAGCTGTAATTGATGAGCCGCCGCCGATAGTTTATCTCAGTGCGGCCAGGGGCCAGTCAACCCGGGAATGCCGGATTTCTGGGATATGCGAATAACTGAATCGGATTTGTGCGATTTGGGCGATGGCTGGGAGTCCCGCAAACAAAGACTCATTTGCTGGGTAGAATTAAAGCAATTATCAAGATTTCAGTAAAATTTGGTTGATTTTGCTGGGAATATGCGAATAACAGAGTATGTATTTTTTTGGGTATGCTTTAATGCGATCGGCTAAAATAATAAGTATGCAGGCTGAAAGCAACTTAACTAATTGATAGTTCCCAGTGATGGGAAATCGCCGAAAAGGGCAAAAATAAAATTAATCATGTGATTCTTCGCTGTGATTGGCAAACGTAAAAACTGGTAAAAGTAAACTTAGTTAGAGCAACCGCCAAAACGGTTAGGAAGTTCTTAATTGCACTTTCCCCCTGCGATCGATTCCTTCCATCCGTTACACCCGTTACATCCGTTAAATAATCCGTTGCCGAACTTCCATCCGTTACATCCGTTAAATAATCCGTTGCCGAACTTCCTTTTTTCGGCAGTTGACAGCACCTATCCTGAGAAAGTTTTTCAAAAAATAATTATGATTAATTCGCACTGCCAGCAAGACACCGCAGCACAACAAAACAAAAGTTCGCTGCAAACTCTCACCCGGACTCTGAGAATGTCTCAGGGGCAATTTTCGCTGATTTTGGTACGGTGCAATTACAGCGCTATGAGAGAAAAAATTGTACGGCAATTGCGGGAGGAGTCTGATATCGAGATTCGAGAAATTGTCCTCCCGCCATCTGTCAAAACTCTTTACACGACGATAGAAACCAAACTTTCCTGCAGCCATCCGGCAGCTTTAATGGTGTTTGGCTTGGAATCGGTAAGTGCGATCGATCGACTGCTGACTTCTACCAACTACGTGAGGGAAGAATTTCGGAATAATTTTCCCTTCCCGGTGGTGCTGTGGGTGACAGACAAAATCTTAAAAAAACTGATTCGGTTAGTAACAGATATCGAAACGTGGACGACAAGTGTTGAATTTGTGATTGGCCCCGACGACTTGGTGGATTTCCTGGGCAAAAGTGCCGATCGCATTTTTTCCAACATTTTAGAAAGTGGCAATTGGCGTTTAACTAATTCTGCCATTCTCGGAGCCAATTCTTTGAGTGAACTAGAGTCGGCTAGCCAAGACTTGCAAACTTGCAACATGAGGTTAGAACCAGCTATTGAAGCGAGTTTGCAATTTATTCGCGGTAGGCACGAATATGCTTGTCACCGCATCCATGAAGCTATTGAATTGTATCAAAAAAGTCTCAATTTTTGGAAGCATCAAGTAGCATTTATTGGGCCAAAAACACAATTTAGCGATTTGTTATTTACCGTTCACCCTGCACCGATGTTAGAGGGAATTCTGCTATTCCACATCGGTCTTTGCTACCGCTTCCAAGCAGAAAAACACCGCAGCGGCAACCGTCCTTACTGGACGGAAGCTAAGAATTATTTTCAGGAATGTATTGATGTTTTAGAACGCGCGGGGCGGCCGGATGCCGTTGGTATATTCATCAATCAACTTGGCGAAGTATTGCAGCATTTAGAAGATTGGGATGCACTCTGGAATTTAGCTATCAAAGCTCGGAGGTTACATGAAAATATGGAAAATTCAGCAGTTAATTTGGCTCAAGATTACGGTTTTTTGGCAAGAGTAGCCTTAGAGCAAAAGAACTGGCAAGGGGCGAAAGAATGGGCTTTAGTGGCTCTAGACGTTCTCAACTCAAATTTAGAAGGGACTGGACAGGGCACGCCTGTAAAGTCGCAGCATCTAGGCTTGTATCTGTTAATTTTAGCAGAGGCCCAGAGTCAGTTGGGTGAGGTACAGGAGGCGATCGCGCATTTAGAGCTTGCTCGCTCGGAAACCGAAGCGTGCTACAACCCGCAACTGTATTTGCGGGTTTTAGAAATGCTGCGATCGCTCTATTTTCAGCGGGGAGAATATCTCGAAGCATTTCAAATTAAGCAAGATTATCGAGCGGTGGAACACACGTATCGGTTCCGAGCTTTTATTGGAGCCGGAAAGTTGCAGCCGCACAGAGAAGCGGTTAATTCCGTCGCCGAAACTGTTGCCGACGCTGCTACTATTGCTGACGAAATTACTGCTTCCGGCAGAGAACAAGACCTCAACCGCTTGATATATAGGATGAACAATACCCCAGACAAACTGACAGTAATTTACGGTCAGTCTGGAGTTGGCAAAAGTTCAATTGTCACCGGGGGATTAGTACCAGCTCTCAAACAAAAAAAAATAGAAAGGCGGACTGTTTTGCCGATCGTGCTGCAAGTTTACAACAACTGGCCGCGGGAATTGACCAGACAGTTATCTGCTGGGAAAGCTGAAATATTCGAGCCGGAACTTTCCGAAGCAGTACCGGAAACTGCTCCGGTAGATTTTCCAGTAGAAGCAGGCGCAGTTCAAGAAAATCTTATTTCGGGATTTAACGACGACTTGGCTGGGAATAATGAGGAGAGAAGGGAGCAGTCACAGCCAGTAGAATTAATTAGAGAACCACAGGCGAACGAATACGAAAAAATTATCAAAGAGCTGGAAATAAATTCAGAACATCTAGTGACGGTTCTGATATTTGACCAATTTGAAGAATTCTTTTTCGTGTGGAAAGAGCCAGCCCAAAGGCAGAGATTTTTTGATTTTTTGCGGGAATGCTTGAAAATAAAATATTTAAAAGTCGTCCTGTGTTTGCGGGAAGATTACCTGCACTATTTGCTGGAATTTTCCCGACCAAAAAACCCGACTGGATTCGTTAACAATGATATTTTAGAGGACATTCTCAGCAAAAATATTCTGTTTTATTTGGGCAATTTTTCGCTGGTCGATGCGCGATCGGTAATTCGCACTTTAACTGAGCGAGCGCAGTTTTACTTAGAACCGGAGCTGATCGAAGAATTAGTCAATGATTTAGCTGGAGAATTGGGAGAAGTCCGCCCGATCGAACTACAACTTGTCGGCGCTCAACTGCAACAAGAGAACATTAGAACTTTAGCTCAATATCAGGAACTAGGCAACAATCCGCAACAAAAATTAGTCGAAAGGTTTCTCGAAGAAGTCATCAAAGATTGCGGCCCGGAAAATGAAGTAGCGGCGCGCCGAGTTTTGTATTTGCTCACAGATGAAGATGAGATCCGTCCCCTAAAAACCCGCGCCGAATTAGCCTCTAATTTAGCGACATTTGCCGAAGCTGACAAATTAGATTTAGTCTTAGAACTGTTAGTAAACTCTGGTTTAGTTTTTCGATGGACGGAACTGCCTGCAGAGCTTTATCAGCTCGTTCACGACTATCTAGTTAGTTTCATCCGCCAGCAGCAAGAATTAGATAAAAAGGCAGAATTTGAGGAACTGCGAAAGCAAAACCAAATTAACCGAGATGAAATTGAACAAATTCGCAAAGACAGAGAGCAAGATGCTTTGCTGTCGGAAGCTAGAGAGAAACAGCACGAAGCGGAAGCTCAACTTTACCAATCTCGGAGATGGCAATTGCGGGCGGCGGTTCTAGGAGTGCTTGTACTCGCAGGTGTTTCGGGGATGGCATTCGAGCAAGCAAAATTAGCAGAAAGCGCGCGGCAAGAAGCAGAAAGAAGTCGGACTGACGCCCTAAATTCGGCCTCGGAATCTTTAGTGATTTCTAATGAAAAAAATCAATTAGGAGTGTTGGAAAATAGTATCAAAATTGGTCGTGATTCTCTGAAAAGTACAGCGCTTCCTGTAGACACTAAAACTAAAATTGCAGAAAGACTCAGACAAGCAGTTTCCGGGGTGCAAGAACGCAACCGTTTCGAGCAGCACAGCAAGTTTGTTTTGGATGTGAGTGTCAGCCCCGACGGCAATTCCGTTGCTTCGGCAAGTGCTGATAAAACGGTTAAATTGTGGACCAAAGAAGGTAAGTTATTAAAAACTTTCAATCACCCGGATAGCGTGACGAGTGTTAGTTTTAGTCCTGATGGGAAAACGATCGCTACTGGTTGTGCCGATCGTACAATTAGAATTTGGCAAGTAGATAACGACAAAAGTGCGATAGGCATTTTATCCGGCCACCGCGATATCGTCACCAGCGTCAGTTTCAGTCCCGACGGCAAAACCCTAGCTTCCGCCAGTCACGACAACACCGTCAAAATCTGGAACCTTGCGAACAAAAAATTGCTGCAAACCTTAACCGGACACAAAGACTGGGTACTCGGCGTCAGTTTCAGTCCCGACGGCCAAACAATTGCCTCCGCAAGTGTTGACAAAACTGTCAAACTTTGGAACCGAGAAAGTAAAACGCAGAAATTTAGAATTAATCCCAAAACATTAACCAAACATTCTGACATTGTTTACAGCATTAAGTTCAGCCCAAACAGTCAAGAACTCGTCTCGGCAAGTGCCGACACCACAGCCAAAGTTTGGAACCGAAACGGTGAGGAAATCAGAACTCTCAAAGGACACAACGATGAAGTTGTCAGCGCAAGTTTCAGTCGCGACGGCAAAAAAATTGTCACCGGCAGTGCAGACGATACGGTGAAAGTTTGGAGTCGCAGCGGCACTTTGCTCAACACTTTTCGAGGACATCAAGACGACGTAAGAGCCGTAAGTTTCAGCGGCGACGGCACTATTGCTTCCGCAAGTAAAGACAAAATAGTGAAAATTTGGAAACCGGACAGCACTCCGCTGAATAAGATTTTATCTGGACACGGAGACTGGGTTTACAAAGTCAGTTTTAGTGCTGACAGCAAAACAATTGCTTCTGCTAGCGGGGACAAAACAGTGAGACTTTGGCGCACTGACGGCAGTTTATTCAAAACCTTAGAAGGTCACAATGATTCTGTTACCTGGGTGAGCATTTCGCCTGATGATAAAACTGTTGCTTCTGCCAGCGATGACAAAACCGTGAAAGTCTGGAATTTAAACGGCAAACTGTTAGATACTCTCAGCCACAGTGGCATTGTTAGAAGCGTGAGTTTTAGTCCAGACGGAAAGATAATTGCCGCCGCTAGTGCCGATCGCAAATTGTACATCTGGCGCTGGAACGGTTCTAAAGCAACTTTGTTGACCAAACTCGATCACAGCAATCCAGTAATTAGTGTTAGCTTCAGTCCCGACGGCAAAACTATTGCTACTGCTACTGCTGCTGAGGACAAGGCAAGCGGGAAGAAAAAGGCTTTTGAAATTACGGGAGAAAAGAGAGTTTACCTGTGGCAATTTAACGGTTCGTCGGCGAAAATTATGAAAACTCTCGACCACGAGGACAGCGTTAAAAATGTGAGTTTTAGTCCCGACGGTAAGACTATTGCTGCTGCTTGCGCTGACAAAAAAGTTTACTTGTGGGAGTTTGATGGAAAGGTGGCGAATTTAACTGAAAAACTCGACCACAGCGATACTGTAGAAAGCGTGAGTTTTAGTCCCGACGGCAAGTTGATTGCGGCGGCGAGTGGGGGAAATACTGTTAAGCTGTGGGATTTTGACGGCAAGAAGGCGCTGCTATCGAAGACTTTGGAATCGAGCGATCGCGTGTTGAGCGTTACTTTTAGTTCGGACAGCAAAACTCTGGCTTTTGCTAGCAGGGATAGAAGTGTAATTTTGTGGCCTGTGGAGAATTTGCAACTGAATAATATCATTGCTCGGAGTTGCGAATGGTTGGGAGATTATTTGCAGAATGACCCGAATGTTGCTGAGGGCGATCGACTGCTTTGTCTTGGATTTGGGAAGCAAGCCCTAAATAAGGGGAAGCGGTGAAATTGACAGCGGTAAGTTGCGGGCTGCACACCCTACATAATTATATTTTGCTAATTCTCATCAACATAATTTTATGGAAAAATTCTGTATATGTCTCGGCGGTGCGCTACTCGCTGACAAATTAAAGTTTTTGTCGGTGCATCAACTGTGAGTCCAATACGGTAGTCACCAACACGAATTTTATATTTATCTGGATAACCTTTCATTTTTTCCAGATATCCTAATGCAAAGGGATTGTCTGATTCTAAGAATTGAAAAACTATAGGTTCTATCCTACTTCTAATTTCAGCAGGTAAAGCAGCTAGTTCTTTGAGGAACCGATTTGTATATTCAACTTGCCACATTATTTTGTTTGATTGAGTTATAATACTTTAGTGCTTGTTCTTTTGATAATCTCTCATCACCTTCAGTTTCTTCTATAAGTTTAGCCAGACCATAGTTTTCCAAAATCTCCTCGATTTTCTCAAATTGTTCAAGGGGGATTTGAACAGCAATCGGCTGCTGATTTTCGTCGATTACATAACTTTTATGTATTTCTAGCATTTTGTAGTGTTTATATATGAGTATATGAATTATTATAATAGATACATTTTTTTTGTCAATAGGCCATCCCGTCTGCCTGTCGAGTTGCTCAACCGATAGGTTAAACAAATCTATCTACTGGCTAATTGTGTTGGCAGTAAAATTGCGCTAGAATTCGACTGACAAGCTTAACCTTTTTGGCAATTCCCCACAGAATTAACCAGCAATTAAAATCCGAGGTAAACCACATGGATGTCAACTCCCCAAATGTCCAACCAATCCCGCCATTCAACGAGACAAACGAGGAAACACCAGAGATAGGTGGCGGTTTACCCGTAATTGAATATTGGGCCGAACATACATTGTCCCCGGAAGGGCCGAAACTTTGGAAAACTTTGCTGCACAAAAGTGCTTGTTTGTCCTGTTCTTGGGGCACTGGCGGGCAGAAAGGAGGTTTTACGAATGAAGAGGGCGAAAAACTTCAGCGGTGCATGAAAAGCGTCGAAGCAATCTCCGCTGAAATCAAGCCTGCTATCTCAACTCAATTTTTTGAACAGCAGAGTATTGCACAACTTCAGCAATTAACTTCAATGGAAGCCGATAGGTTGGGAAGGCTGAGTTTTCCCATGATTTTGCGGGCTGGTTCATCTCATTACGATCGCATTTCTTGGCAAGAAGTTTATCAAATTGCGGAAGCTGCCTTTCGCAAAACCCCCGAACGAGTGGCATCTTACAGTTCCGGTCGCTCTTCCAACGAAGCGGCTTTTCTGCTGCAATTGATGATGCGGGCGATGGGTTCCAATAACTTAGCAGATTGTTCCGATCTCTGCCACGCTCCCTCGACAATCGGGTTAAGCGAAATGTTTGCCACCCGCACCTCGTTAGTGAGTCTAGAAAACTTGAAGGAAGCAGATTGCGTCGTGCTCGCGGGCAGCAATTCTTCCTACAACCATCCCCGTTTGATGAACGAATTGATTAAAATTCGCGACAAAGGCGGTAAAATAATTGTAATCAATCCGGTGATGGAAATCGGGTTAGTCAAGTTTGGTTCTCCCGCATTTCCTGTCAAATCGCTCATCCCCGGTTCCGATATTTCCTCGCTATACTTGCAACCAATTCCCGGCAGCGATACGGCGCTATTTGTCGGCATTCAAAAATCTGTCATCGAACAAGGATTGCTGGACGAAAGCTATTTGCAAGCTCATACAGAAGGTTGGGAATCAGTAGTACAGCACGCCCGCGAAACCGATTGGGAAACTATTACTAAAACCTGCGGAGTTTCCCAAGCCGAAATTGAGGCTGCAGCCAGAATTATTGGCACGTCCCAGCGAGTTGTATTCGGTTGGGCGATGGGAATTACCCAACAGGATAACGGTGTAGATAACGTTTTCAGCATTGCCAATACTGCCTTAATGACAGGAAATGTCGGCAAAGAAGGGGCGGGATTAATGCCAGTGAGAGGACACTCAAACGTCCAAGGATTCGGCTCTATGGGCGTCACTGTGAAGCTGAAAAAAGAAATTCAACAAGCTTTAGAAAAGTTATTGAATCGTCCCCTCAGTCCTGTTAAGGGCTACGACACTCGATCGCTCATTGAAGCAGCAGAAGCAGGCAAAGTCGATACGCTGATATGTCTGGGCGGCAACTTGTATGGGGCGAATCCAGATTCAACGCAGGCAAAACAGGCTTTAAGCAATGTTGAAACCGTTATCTACCTCGCAACCAAACCGAATTTAGGGCATTTTCACGGATTGGCAAAGCACAATACAATTGTGATCCCCGTCCTGAATCGCTTTGAAAACCCCCACAAAACAACGGTGGAATCTGGGAATAACTTTGTGCGTTTAAATGATGAGGGCGAAACTCATCTCCAGAATTCGGATTTGATTCCTGAAGTGTATTTTTTGACGGAATTAGCCAGCAGGATTCACGGCGATTTTCCTGTTGATTGGCGCCAACTTCAAGACACAAAATACGTTCGCCAATTGATTGCTAAAACTATTCCGGGCTATGAAAAGATGGCGACAATTGATGAAACACAAGAGGAATTTACCATCAGCGGTCGCATTTTTACAGAACCTAAATTCCCTACAGAGTCTGGGAAAGCTAAGATGTTTGTCACGCCTTTACCTAAGCTGAAATTACCGGAAGCGAAAGAGTTTGGAGTATCGGAATCAACACAGGGTATTGTTGTGGCATTGATGACGGGACGCAGCTATTCTCAGCACAATACTGTGGTTTACAAAATTGATGACAAATACCGGGGAATGCCGCACCGCAACTGCATTTTGATGAATCGCGCGGATGCAGAAAGCGCTGGTTTGCAAGAACATCAGCGGGTTACGGTGCAGGGAAATGTGGGGAAAATGGAAAATGTCGAGGTGATTTACGGGGCGGTTCGTGAGGGTGCTGCTTTGATGTTTTATCCTGAAGTTAATGTGATTTTTCACCCGGAGATTGAAAAGCGATCTGGCACGCCTGCTTACAAGCGCGTACCTGCTTTTGTTTATGCAGAAAGGTAAAAACCGAATACTAGAGATACCTGCTTTCTTCAAGAATTGGGGGAGGTAAACAACGTACTTGAACTAATTAAAAAATCAGATTGCCCGATCGAACTTACCGCTATTCCCGGTAACAGCGCCAAGACTTGTCCGGTGCTGCCGATCCGAATTTCAGTATCGTTGCCTGAAGGTACGATCGACAGTTGGTCGAATCTCAAACCATCAACTAACACTAACCAATCCACACCATCAGCAAAATCAACAATCGTATCCGTACCCCCATCCGGCTCCAACACAATGCCATCGACACCGACACCGGTGATAATAGTATCGTTTGCCCGACCGCCCCGCAGCAAATCCCCCCCGCCCCCGCCAATTAACAAGTCCATGCCTTTGTCGCCGTAAATATAGTCACCGCCTTCGCCACCGTCCAAACTATCGCTTTGCCGCCCCCCACTAATCGTGTCGATCCCCGCACTGCCTAGAATACTGTTAGCTAATTCATTTCCAAGTACCTGGTCATTTCCGGGCGAACCTACCAGATTTTCGATATCCGCGCCAAAAGCAATGTACGTGCCAAAGGTTTCAGTTGTATAAAGCCGATCGAGATCACTACCTAGCGCCACCTGCGAAGTTTGTAGATAGTAGCTCTGATCTCCCAGAGCGCTCTTTGCCGTGAGCGGCTTACCCTGATTCATGTTCAAAGAATAAACGTTGTTGGCAGGCAGTGCCGAAAAGTCCAAAGTATCGCTGCTGCCGCCGCCGTCCCAGATAGTTTGAACGGTATTGAAATTAGTGCTGTCGAATTTGTAAACATTATTGTCACCGTTAAAGTCGCTGCGGGTGCCGTAAAGATACTGCAATGCCCGGATGTCATAAGGCATCAAACTCCGGGGATTTTTGTTACGGGAGGTGCTAGATATGGATAATTGGGGATTGTAGGACATGATCGTATTTCTGGTGTTGTCCTTGTCAAACGGAAGATACGGAGGCTGTCCGGGGTTGTCTATTCGATCGCTGCTGAAGCTGTAGTTGCCAGGGTGCTTCAAACCCATCGCGTGAGCGATTTCGTGAATTAAAGTCGAGTGGCCGTAACTGCCGGGCTCTGAGGAAAAAGCTCTTGCCGGATCGTTTTCATGGATTTTTTGGAGGTGGATGGCGCCACCGCGCAATAAATTATCTGGATCATAAGCGTAGGCATAGCCCTCAGCACCCACCCCATCAGAAAACATAATTCTGATGTTGCTTTGGGCCGAGTCTGGAACTTCTACAAAGTTGAGCGGCAAGACTGTGGCATAATTGTCCTGCAAGATTTGGCGGACATTCTGTTTGATGCGATCGTTAACTTCCTCAATATTGGTTTCGTTTCTAGATGCAAAATAACTGGCCGCGCTGTCAGCAGTCACAAAACTGTAGGTGATGGTGCCGCCGGGAGCGACGTTCCATTTGGCTGGCTGTCCGGGGTTTGCTCTACTTCTTGTCAGCAGAGCATCGATCTCGTTAGAGTTGCTGAAGGCGGAAGCTTGAGCGGCCGATCGTTCGGCGCCCGAATCTGAGGTTTGAGCGCCGCTGCTACAGATCGGGCAGCTATGTTGTGAAGCACCTTGCAACAAATCTGAATTGTTATTAGTTAAATCACTCAGAGTGTAAACAGACATGAGGTTCCTTCCAATTGGAGGCAAGAGGATGTTGATTAATATTATTAAATAAACAGATATGAAAGTCAACTCATAAAATTCATGACTTTGACTTCATAAAAATCATATTTATCAATAAATGTTACCAACAAACGATCGGTTGTCACGAATGATTTGAGCTTGCTGCTATTAACTCTTAATTTGCAAAGCTCTACCCCGCCAAGTCCATCCCCAGCCGGTTTCTGTTTTAATCGCAGAGGCGATCGCCATCGCCGCCACGAACGCACCTCCGAAACCTCCCAACCACCAGTATTTCGTCGGACATTCAGAAATCTCGGCACCCAAGCGGCGCAAAGTGTAATGCTGCCAAATTACGATTACGGATAAACAGATAGTTAACCAGGTAATTGGCAATTGGTAATTGGTAATTGGTAATTGGTAATTGGTGATTGTCAGAATTTCTGCGAAGTCCCCGTTTGCCAGCAAAATAGCTAATGCCAACCACGGCATCGGATAAAGAAAAAACATAATTGCAGCCATGTAAACCATCATGCCCCAACTGCGGTTAGCGCCGAGATACAAATTCTTTGTCCAGCCTTCCCACAATGCGTTCCAAGACCGATACATCCGCACGGATGCCAAATTTGACCCGGAATAAAGTCCGAGCTTTAAACTTGCACGTTTGATGCGTCTAGCTAATTCCACATCTTCCACAATTTCGCTTGCAACTGCTTCGTGACCACCGATTTTTTCGTAGCCCGATCGCCTAAATAACATGAACGGGCCACCCGCAAAAGCGCTGTCTGTTTTCGAGGGGTCGTTGACGGCGGTGAAGTCGAAGCAAACTGCTAAGTGATTGAACATTATCGGCTGCACTAACCACTCGGCAAAACACTCACAAACCAGCGCTGGCATACAGGTGAACAAGTCTATTTTCTCGGTTTCGGCTGTGGCGATAGCGGTTTCGATCGCCCCTGGTTTGAGTCGCACGTCGGCATCGATAAATAAGAAGAAGTCTCCGGTTGCTGTTTGAACAGCTTGGGCGCAGGCCCAGTTTTTGCCCGCCCAATATTGGTTGGTTGGTCGCGGCTGGCCTGCTAATATTTTAAGCCGGGGGTCGTTGAGATGCTGTTGCAGGGTTTGCCCGATCGCCTTGGTGTCGTCTGTCGATCGATCGTCTACAATTAAAACCTCTAAGTTGTCCACAGACAGCGGTGTACTCTCCAAAATGGCGATCGCGCAATCCCGAATATTCTCTGCCTCGTTGTATGCTGGTACGATTACCGAAACTTTAGGGAACTGTGCGGCGGAGTCCGGTGAGGGCCTCGCGGAACTTCTGTCGGTTCGAGGCGCATTTTTGACCGATCGGCGCAAATTCTTAGTGTAAGCTGTACTTACAATCAGAGAAAAAATTAGCAGGGTTAACAATATCAAAGCGAACTGACCTCAAAATTTCGGTACAGGATTTGTCTCCCTAAATATTAAAAAATATTAAAACAAAAAGCTAGTCGATCGCCCGAAAAGTTATTTTGACCGAAAGCATCCAGGATACAAGCCCCCGGATTCATCTCGCGCAAGTCAATGCTTCAATCTAAAATCTAAAATCTAAAATCTAAAATCGATTGACCGAAAGCATCCAGGATACAAGCCCCCGGATTCATCTCGCGCAAGTCAATGCTTCAATCTAAAATCTAAAATC
>NZ_JAUBUJ010000008.1:0-57297 GCF_036705405.1 Microcoleus sp. B13-B6 | reverse complement strand
TAAAATCTAAAATCGATTGACCACCTCTTTTGCTATAATTTGTGAGCATCTTTCGGCTCGCCCGCACCGAGGGGCAAGACCCCTCACCCAGACAGCGACCGAAAAGCCGAGGATAGATATCAGTTTTCAGAGGATATTGCAATGGGCGAATTTTTTACAGTCGATGTGTTTGCGAACACGATAGCGGTACTCGGCGCTTTGGGTTTTTTCTTTTTGGGATATCAAGCTTTGCAGATGTTGAAAAAATAAAGTATGTCCGAACTGAGATGTTACACCATTGTCAAGAACGGGCAAGATGCCCGTTCCACAAAGAATGATTTTTCTTGTGGAACAGGCATCTTGCCTGTTCCTAAACAAGTAATTGAGAATGGTGCAATATCTCAGTTAGAACTGAGATGTTGCACCCTTGTCAAGAACGGGCAAGATGCCCGTTCCACAAAGAGTGAGTTTTCTTGTGGAACAGGCATCTTGCCTGTTCCTAAACAAGTAATTGAGAATGGTGCAATATCTCAGTCAAAAGTCAGAAGTCAGAAGTCAGAAGGAAAGAGGTCTGAAGGAAAGAAGTCAGAGGGAAGAAGTCCGATGGAAGTCGGAAGAAGGAAAGAAAGAAGAAGGAAAGAAACAACTATTCCGAATACCCACTGCCCTGTTTTGCCCATGCCCAATGCCCTGTTTTGCCCATTCCCCGGAACACCTAATTTACCTGAAAAAGGCTATACAACTGACTCAACAGTGCAACTGTTTCTTGCGAAAATCAACCAAAAAAAGGCTGCGTTATTATCATGGTGAGCCAACTTTTAGATGGACGCTATCAAATCATTGAAGTCATAGAAACAGGAGAATTTGGGCAAACCTATCTGGCCAAAGATATTCGCCGTCCCGGAGAACCGCAGTGCTTTGTCAAGCACCTGCGTCCCGGTACCACCGAACCGAAATTAATTAATACTACGCGCCGTCTTTTTCAAAAAGAAGCAGAAGTTCTAGAAAGGCTCGGTCAACACGACCAAATTCCTCAGCTATTCGCTTATTTTGAAGAAAATGAAGAATTTTTCTTAGTTGAATCTTTTGTTGCCGGTCACTCGCTATCAACCGAGATTGTACCGGGCAAACCTATGAGCGAAGAAAAAATGATTGCTTTGCTGAAGGAACTGTTAGAAATTTTAGTGTTTGTACACGGACAGGGAGTAATTCACCGAGATATTAAACCAGCAAATTTAATCCGCCGCTATTCAGACAACAAGTTAGTTTTGATTGACTTTGGCTCGGTGAAAGAAATTCACATCGCTCAAAGACAAGCACCGGTAACGGTGCGGATTGGCACGCTGGAATATATGCCGATCGAACAATTTCAATACAACCCCCAACTCAATAGCGATATCTACGCTTTGGGAATGATTGGCATCCAAGCAATGACGGGTTTGCCGGCTTACGATTTGCCGAAACTGCGGGATTTGAAAAATTCTAATAAAGGCGAAATTGTTTGGCGGCATTTAGCCGTGTGTTCCCAAGCGCTGGCCGATGTTTTGGACAATATGGTGCGCTATGATTTTCGGGAGAGGTACCAGTCGGCGGCGGAAGCTTTAGCCGATTTGAGGAAAATTGGCGATCGCTCGCGGGCACGGATTCCCAAGCTAACAATATATCGCGAAGAAGTCGATCGGCGCAGCAGCAGCCGGGGTGATATTACAGTCGTCGGTCGGAGAATATTAGATGAACTGCGCGTCAGTTTGGAATTGCTGCCAGAAGAAGCAGAGGCGATCGAAGATGAGGTATTGAACCCTTACCGGAAATACAGGGAAAAAGGCGAACGCTACGAACAATCACTGCAAGAAGCAATGCAGCAAGAATATCCTTTTTCTCTGGAAACTCGCGAGGAGTTAAAACGCTTGCAGCAAGTTTTAGGGCTTACTGACGAAGATGCCGCGACAATCGAAGAATTAGTCATTCCTAAATCTTTATTCGCTAAATTGTACAAGGCGATTACCACAGTTTTGGAGGGACACCGCAACCCCAATGGGCTACCACCGAGTAGCGCCCCTCACCTCGAATTGCAGGCAAGTCCGGCGGTATCCCCGCAGGTAAATCTGAACGGAAAAACCGATTTGTCGAGATCCAGCCCAGCAGCACTTGTCCCCAAAGAAACTCGCAAATTCAATCCTTATCTTGCCGGGGCAACAATTGCGGCTATCTTAGCTGCGATCGGCGGAGTTTACGGATATCTCAAGTGGCAAGAATGGCAGCAGCGAGTCCAGAAAGAATCCCAACAGATCACTCAAATTGAAGCTCTTTATACAGCCAGCAATTATGAAGGCTGCATCAGTCAAATACCAACAATTGCCAACACTTCCAGCACCTATTCGTCCGCTCAGGAGTTACAAGAACAGTGCCAAGCAGGTCTGCGTTGGAAGAACGCCAAAGTCAAAAATTTCGCTCAGCATTCAGATGCAGTTGGGTCTGTTGCTTTCAGTCCAGACGGCTTAATGTTAGCCAGCGGTTCTAAAGACAAAACCATCCAAATCTGGGATTTAGCTACAGGCAAGTCGATCCGCACTTTTCCAGGAGATTCCTCCACTATTTGGTCGGTTGCTTTTGACTCAAACGGTACGAAACTGGCGACTGGCACCGGTTTTTGGCGAGTCATGCTGTGGGATTTGAAAACAGGGCAAGTGATTCGCAGTCTCGACCACACTGCTTCTGTTTGGTCTGTCGCCCTCAGCCCCGACGGACAGCTTGTGGCTAGTGCCAGCGGAGACAAAACCACGAAGATTTCGGATGCAACAACTGGCCGTTTGATTTACAATTTGCCCGACCATACAGATTTTGTTTATTCTGTTGCTTTCACTCCCGATGGAAAAAGTTTGATTAGCGCTTCTAAGGATAACAAAATTACAGTTGTTGATGTAGCAACGGGGAGGTTGCTCAAAACTCTTGAGGGACACGGCGACGCGGTGAGGTCGGTTGCTGTTAGCCCGGACGGGAAGACAATTGTTAGCGGTTCCTATGATGAAAGTATTAAAATCTGGAATCTCGAAACCGGAGATTTAATTCGCTCTATCAAGGGACATTCTGACGATATTGTCTCGGTTGCTATCAGCCCGGACGGGCAGTTTATTGCCAGCGGGAGCAAGGATAAAACTATTAAAATTTGGGATTTTGCTACCGGAGAACTGCTGAATACTTTGACGGGACATTCCGATGAAGTTTATGTGGTGACTTTTAGTCCCGATGGTAAAACTATTGCTAGCGGTTCTAAAGACAATACTATTAAGTTGTGGTTGAGGTAATATTATTTTAGATTTTAGATTTTAGATTTTAGATTTTAGATTTTAGATGGGAATGACTTACTGCATAATGGTTGGGAATTTCCCTACAGTTGCATCCTTTTGAGGAACTGGTGTAATATCAATTCCGGTCGATTACCCCTAATATCATGTCCGATCGATTGACCGCGATTAAAGGCCGGGGCGGGTTTACAGATTTTCCCGTTTCTATTCAATATCTTGGTGAACCCGCCCCTACAGGAATCATGGTTAATTGACCGGACATGATATAATACAGTAGGGGCGGGTTCACGAAAAATATCTGCCAATAATTGACAATCTCAAAAACCCGCCCTTTTAATCGCTCGATCGTAAATGATATAATTAGTCATTGGTCATTTAATTGCTGTAATTAAGCTCGCTTTTTAAGGTTTGGGGAAAGTGCCAATAAGGCGTTTCTAATTCGTCCTCAGTTGGAGAATTTTCAGTTGAGTTTTCTCGGATTTGAAAAAAGTGGTAGAGGTTAGCGACAGTTAAATCGGATATTTCTTGCCAATTCGAGGCAGCTAAACCTTGATAGCCAGTAGCGATCGCCTGCTGGCTGACATAAAATTCGTATCTCCGCCGGATTTCCGGCGACACAGCGAAGGTTAGTTGGTCGCGCAAGGAGAGAAAGTGAGACTTTTGCTTTAAAGTTTCATAAAGTGAAGGTTCGGCAGCTAATACCGCGAATGTAGTGTACACGCTGCTTTTTAAACTATCGCCGGTGAGTTTATCTAAACTAGCTAACTGGTGCTGCTCTTTTGGAGACAAAGTTTGCATCCAATCCACCTCATTTTGCCAAAATTCTATTACACTTAAATCATGACCCAGAATCCTAGTAACTTCGGGAAATAAAAAATCTAGTTCGGGTTCGGATTCACATCCTTTAACAACAGTTAGAATATCTTGACAAATTTTTGATTGGAGTTCCAGCAGGCGATCGCTCACCATATCGTAGGCCCGCTGCAAGTGAAACGTGACCCCGATCGCCTGCTCGATCGCCCAAACACATTCCATTTGCCTGAGCTTTCCGGCAGAACACAGCCCATCCAACAAACTGGGATTGTCATAAATTTTTAAAGCCTCAAACAGCATATCCCGCCCGCCATTAATTTCGGAATTCCGAAGTTTAAGATCGGGTACTGTCAGGGCTGACTGACAGCGTTTGACAGCCTTAGAAAAAATATCGTAACCGTTAACCCATTTCTGGCGGTGCATTTCAAAATTAGAGTCGTGAGCCACCTTAAAAATCTGCTGGATCACCTCTACTCCCCTATCTTTGAGGATGTGTCTGAGATCGATAAATCCGTCTTTAATTTTTAGCTTCTGGTGCTTTGCCTCTTCTCTGATTTTTAATACTTGGTTGAGGTTTACTGCTGACAAAACTGTGCTCGATACAGCGCCAATACCAATGACAGCAGCAGTTGCTTGCATCACTGCCAAATTAATTTTCAGACAGTTAAGCATTCTGTATGTTTTTTGAAACCCCTGATGAGTTTGAGCAACCTGCAACGGCGCCACTGTCACGTACACGGGAGCTACCAGCGGCTGTATGGGGCCACCTCCGGCTAACTGTGCGAGCAATCCTAGAACTCCGCGCGAGGAGCTAGTTCCAGTTGTTGATTGATAAAAGATTTTTGCAAGCTCCACAAACTCCCCTGTCACTGGATCTCTAGCTGCGGGGAGCAATTTTCCTGTTTTGGTAGTAGGCTGTACCAGTTTGCCAGTATTAAGTAGAGCCTGAGTTGCAGGGGTGAATATATAATCCATGTTGTGACACCAGTTTTAAAAAAATGCAACTGTAGGCAAGCTCCAAACCACGATAGTCACCAGTCATTCCCAATTCTTCAATTCTTTAATCTAAAATCTAAAATGGTATGACTTAGCTCGTATTCAAAAAGGCAGATGTTCTGTATTGTATGCTATTTAGGGAAACGAGGCATCAAAGGAAATGAATGAGTATCTCAAGGTATTCCAGGCTCTTACCCAGTTTAGCGATCGATTGCTGGCCGACGAACATCAATCCCTAGAGATCAAACAGTCAGCTACCCAACTCAGCTTAGATGTGGAACCTTGTATTCAGGAAATCAAGCAATCAGCCCTCAGACTCAAGGGGCTACTTCAGGTATGTTTCAAAGATGTATCTCACGCTGAGGATGTCTGGAATAGCAAGCCGAGAATTGCTGGAGCATCTCCTGTTGATGTCTGGGAGCAAATTGGCGAACTAAGCGGATGCGATGTGAGAATTCGCAGTTTAGGAAAACAGGGCCAATATGATGCTGTTTTTAAAGTTCGCAAATCGTGGAGCGACAAGGCTACCAAGTTAAAAAATCAGTGGTTTTTGTGGGATAAAAACCATCAAATATTTCAAAGAGATACTCTCGGTTTTTTTGAAAAAGATAATTTGCACAAAGAGTTACGGAATGAAGTTGATTACCAGGCAGAGCGAGTGATTTTAATTATGGAGAATGAACTCCATTTGATTTTTAAAGAATTACAATCTATTGATATAGAAAAAATTGAATTTTATATTGAATGCTTCGATCTCAACAGTCAATCGAGATTTAGAGAGAGACTGCAATCAATAGGCGGCGAGATTGTGTCGAAGTTTACGGAACCTCTGAAATATTTACCTGGCTCTTCTGTGAAGACTTTTAAAGAAACGCTGAAAGCCCCTGTAGAAGCTCTGGTTCATAAAAGCAAGATGGGAATCAGTTTGGTCGATTTTGAAGATTCCTGTAAAGTGATTGGGTCAATCATGGATAGTTTGATTGTAGCCATTTTTGAGGAGCGCATGAAACTGGCAACTCACACAGTTGAAAAAGCGATAAAGTTCTACAATGATTTTTTAGAGAAGCAGGCGCGGTATCAGCAAGAGACGCCGGAACAGCGAGCGGCGGAAAAAGATTGGATCGAATACCAGCGGCAGCAACTCAGGGAAGTTCAGGAGTATATTGATGCAGTCATTAGTCATTAGTCATTAGTCATTAGTTATTAGTCATTAGTCATTAGTCATTAGTCATTAGTTATTAGTCATTAGTCATTAGTTATTGGTCACTGGTTATTGGTTAGTAGTTATTGGTTATTGGTTATTAGAACGAACAACTAACAATTAACAAATAACCACTGACCACTAAAAACAGTCAACAGTCAACAGTCAACAGTCAACAGTCAACAGTCAACAAATTATTGATATTGACCGCTGATTTCGTAAACGATCGCGCCCAAAGATGCCAAACTAGCTAGAATCAGCATTCCGGCCGGCATGAATTTGCGAGTTTTTACAAGCCGTAAAATAAAGACTATTACTAAAACAGCCGAGATGACTGCTGCTAATGTTAAACCCCAACTTTGTCCCATAAGCTGCGCGGTGCCGGCAAAAATTAGCAGCGAACCGCTAATCAAGCCCGAAATGAGCGAGGCTTGGCTTTTGGCCTTGATATAACCCATGATGCCGCCAACCAGTGTTAAAATGCCGTAGCCGATCGCCGCTGCTGTACCTAAATTCATTTTTAATCCTCCCGATTTCACAAGTGCATCTAAATTTATACAGCGCGGCCTGCAATGAGTGTCACGAATTGTTAGAAAATTTATTAAAGCCAGTCAGGATATCTAACTGTTATACAATTGCCATTATGTCAGCCCTAACTTCTGGTGCGATCGCCCAAATCCGTTACCTCCAGCGCCTCGCAGCATCCCTGCTGCTGTATCAATCGGTTCTCAAAAGCCCCGCCGGCCAAGCTTTTCTCGATTTGCTGCAAGCCCTTCACCACAGCGAAGTCAGCGGTTTGGAATGTCAGATAGCTTACGGGAACTGGTTCAAACTTCAGGCTGCTAAAAATTTAAGCTGGAAAGATTCTTTGATTTCCGAAATTCTCAAAAACGAAAACCCCTTTTCACGCCGAGCACAGCAAACAGATTTTGCAAGTTTGCCCCCCGCTTTGGTGGAGGCCGCCCGACATGATTTAGAAGTGCTGCAAAATATTTACGAATGCAGCAGCGAACAGTTGAGCAAGTGGGTGCGGGTAGCGGGTCAACTTGACGCAGTGCCTCCGATTTGGCATTCAGAAAGTGTAGCAGAACAGGGAGATTTGCCGCTGCACGGAAAACTGGAAAAATGGTCGAGCGCTACGGAATCTTTGGCAGCTTATTACCGACAGTTTGGCACGGGTTTGTTTGCCGAATATCGCGCTTTTGCGTGGCGGGAAGGGCAGTTGGCGACTATTTCGCATCCCGATGGCATCACTTTAAAAGAGTTGGTTTGCTGCGATTGGCAGCGGGATGCTCTGGTGAAAAATACGGAGTTTTTGCTTGCTGGTTATCCGGCTTTGCACGTTTTGCTGTACGGAAGCCGCGGTTCGGGCAAGTCTTCTTTGGTGAAGTCGCTGTTAAATGAATTTGGATGTCGCAATCTGCGCTTGATTGAAGTATCTAAATCGGATTTGCAAGATTTGCCGCTAATTGTCGAGCAGTTGCGGGGAGTTCCTCAAAAGTTTATTATTTTTGTGGACGACCTTTCCTTTGAAGAAGATGACGATGCTTTTAAAGCTCTGAAAGTTGTTTTGGAGGGGAATGTCACTGCTCGCTCTCAAAATGTGGTAGTTTACGCCACATCTAACAGGCGGCATTTAATTCGAGAGTTTTTTGACGACAGGCCTCGTCCCAGCGACGGAGATGAAGTTCACGCTTGGGATACTGTGCAGGAAAAACTTTCATTTAGCGATCGATTTGGCTTGACTTTAACTTTTGAACCGGCAGATCAAAACACTTATTTAACTATAGTCCGACATCTGGCAGAACTCGCTGGAATCAAACTCGCTCCCGATGATTTGGAACACCGCGCTAAAGAATGGGCAACTCGTCGCAATGGGCGATCGGGCAGGACTGCGCGGCAGTTTGTTGATTTCCTGAAAGCAGATTTAGCCATTTTTCACAAGTAGATCGTCTGCGCTGGGAGGGCGGGTTTTAGCCGAGATGTTACACCATTCTCAATAAGTTTTTTATGAACAGGCTTTTCGGCCTGTTCCACAATAAAATTCACTCTTTGTGGAACAGGCCGAAAAGCCTGTTCTTGAGAAGGGTAGAAGATGTCAGTTTTACCTGAAATATGGGAAGGCAATTCAGGATCTGAATAAACCCGCCATTGCAGCGCCGAAGGGCGAAATAAAAATTCTTAATTTTTTCATAATTTTATTGATAATAAATAACTAACAAAATTTGATATAATTATCAAAATCTCCAAAGAAACCTCCAGAGCCAGAACCCATCCTGACTCCCTAAATCCACCACTAAATAAAGAGGAAAATATCATGGGTTTATTTGATAAAGTATCGCAGACTCGCCAAGAAACGGACGTAACGTTAGGGCCTGCCGAAGCATTTGCGGCGATCGCGCTAATTGCAGTAGCAGCAGACGGTTACATCAATGACAGCGAAAGTAAAGCGATTAGCATGACGCTATCTCGGATGCAACTGTTCCGCAGTTATCCCGATGACGTAATGAGAAAAATGCTCGATCGCCTGCTGATGATTCTGCAACGGCAAGGAGTTGAGGTACTGTTTAATGCGGCTTTGGCAACGCTTCCCGACGAACTTAAAGAAACCGTTTTTGCTGTAACAACTGATATCGCTTTAGCAGATGGCGAGGTTTCAGAAGAAGAAGAACAACTTTTGAACGATCTTTACAGTGCATTGGGGCTTTCCGAAGATATTGCCCTCAAGATTATAGACGTGATGTTGATTAAGAACAAAGGTTAAGAAATCAGGGGAAGGAGTGAGGAGGGCGAGTTTTACAATATAAAAAATTAGCGCCTACTTACTTAGCTAATAACTTCTCCAAAAGTGCGGGTTTACGGATATGATGGTTGGTAAAATTGCGATCCAATGTGCGATCGCCAGCTACTACCTCAAATGCCTTTCACTTACACCCGCACTGTTCACTTTCAAGATACCGATGCTGCTGGAGTCGTTTACTTTGCTAACGTTTTGGCGATGTGCCACGAAGCTTACGAGGCATCTCTAGCAGCATCGGGAATCAATCTCAAAGCATTTTTTAGCAATTCCGAGGTTGCCTTTCCCATAATTCATGCTAGTGTAGATTTTTATCGCCCAATGTTTGCGGGCGATCGGCTGATAATTCAATTGACGCCCAAACAAGTTACTGGCGATGAATTTGAAATTGCCTATCAAGTATTTTCTCAGGAAGTTGCAGGAAGAAGCGCTGCTAAAGCTCTGACTAAGCACGTCTGCATCGATGCCGTTAGCCGAACTCGAAAACAGCTATCTGAAGACTTGATGCAGTGGATGAGGAAATTTGAGAGTTGAGATTTCAGATTATACTAATTCTCAAAAGTCATGCAACAGTAGCTGTAGGGTGCGTCGCCACCTGCCAATCCTAAAAAAGAGTGACAATCTCAAAGCGACGCACCTTACCTCATAGTTCAGGAAACAAACCCAACACTCATGATTGTTGCTTTCTGGAGGCGAGAATTGGCATTAGTTCTATCTTTAAATAGTAGCAGGGAATGACAATCAAATTTCTGTTTTGTTGATAATTATTTCTGACTTTTTGATAGTATGTCAAATCGCAATTATGCCATTGTGGGCACGGGAGCTTTAGGCGGATTCTACGGTGCTAGACTGCAACAAGCAGGTTTAGAAGTCAATTTTTTGCTACGCAGCGATTACGATCATGTCAAAAAACACGGTTTGATTGTCGAGTCTCCCGAAGGCGACTTCACCCTCCCCCACGTCCGCGCCTACCACGACGCGCACAAAATGCCTAAGTGCGACGTAGTAATTGTAGCGCTGAAAACAACTCAAAATCACTTATTGCCCAAAATTTTGCCTCATTTATTAAAGGATAACGGCGCGGTTTTAGTTTTGCAAAACGGATTGAATGCCGAACCGGAAGTAGCTAAAATTGTGGGTGCAGAACGAGTGCTTGGCGGGCTGTGTTTTCTCTGCTCTTATAAAGTTGGGCCCGGTCATATCTTCCACCTAGATTACGGCACTATCACGCTGGGAGAATATGCCCAAGACTACAAAGCAATCGGTATTACTGATAGATTGCACCAAATTGCTAAGGATTTTAAACGTGCTCATATTCCTATTAAAATGAGCGAAGATTTGCTATTGTCAAGGTGGAAAAAGCTGGTTTGGAATATTCCTTATAACGGGCTGTCTGTAGTGTTGGATGCGAGAACTGACGAACTGATGGCTAATCCCGATACTCTGATTTTAGTTAAGGAAATCATGGGGGAAGTGGTAGCGGCAGCCAAAAGTTGCGATCGCATTATTCCCGATGACTTTATCCCACATATGCTCGACTACACTGAGAAAATGAAGCCTTACCGCACCAGCATGAAAATCGATTATGATGAATCGCGGCCCCTGGAAGTTGAGGCGATTTTTGGTAATCCGATACGGGTGGCGCAGCAAGCAGGTATTAAGTTGCGGCAAATAGAGGTACTTTACCGAATGTTAAAGTTTATGGATTTTCAAAGGCAAGAAGCGGAGAGGACGAGAAGGCTATTAGGTTTGTCGTAATTAGTCAGTTGACTGTTGACAGTTGACAGTTGACTGTTGACAGTTGACTGTTGACTGTTGACTGTTGACTGTTGACTGTTGACTGTTGTTAGGAGTCGGAAATAAGCATGAGAAATTTTGCCTTCTGCATTGATTGCGATCGCCTAATAATTATTGATATTTTATCGCAATTTCTTGCAATTGTTCTCGATTAACTTTGCCTTGATAATTGCGCGGCAATTGTTCGACGATTACCCAATATTTCGGTCGCTTAAACTTACTCAACTTATCTTCTATTGCCGCTTGCAGATTTTTGACCGTAACTTCGGAATTAGCGGGAACGTAGATAGCTGTAACGACTTGACCCCAATCTTTGTCTGGCAAGCCAATTACAGCAATATCCGCCACTAAATTAGTCGATCGCACAACGGCTTCAACTTCCGCCGGAAATACATTTTCTCCGCCTGTTATAATTTTGTCGCTGCTGCGTCCGACGATGTTTAAGCAGTTATTTTTATCAAAAAATCCCAAATCGTCTAATTGGAAGTATTGGCGATCGGTAAAATTTTTAGGATAATAACCCAACGCCAAAGATTTAGCATTTACCACAATATTTCCGATTTGATTATCGCACAAAATCTCGCCATTGGCACTGCGAATAGTTATTTTAGCGTGCGGTAAAATCTTACCTGAACTGTTATTGCCAGCGAGAAAATCTTGGGGTTTTAGTGTAGCAATTTGCGAGGCGGTTTCTGTCATGCCGTAACTTGGGGCTAATTTGATTTGATAGTTTCTAGCTGTTTCTAAAAGTTCCTGCCAAGCGGGAGCACCGCCCAAAAGTACGGCCCTAAACCGTCCAAGCCAATTAGCAGTATCTGGATTTTGCAGCAGCCGTTGCAGTTGAGTTGGAACTAAAGAAATGAAAAATTCTTCTGGTTCGATATCGCATATTTTACCATTTTCTAATTCTTTAAATGGCTGGATAGCGAGTTTTCCTCCGGTAGTAAAGGAACGCATGAATTGCATTAAACCGCTGACGTGGTATAATGGCAAAACGCAGAACGAGTTGATTTTGTCAACTTGAAAATATTGTTGAAAACCTTGTACTGATGCGGTTAGTGTTTCCCAAGTGTGGATGGCAAAACGGATTTTTCCTGAAGAACCGCCGGTGGGAATCATGATCGTATCAAAACCGCTTTTTGTCGGCGAATGGAATTCGGGCGAATGGAATTCGCGGCTATACAAACGAAGTCCGCCTTCGCGGACTGGGAGATGGGGATTTTTGGGAAGCGGGTATTGTCCCAAAATTAAGTCGGGTTGGACTAAATCAAAGACTTGTTGCCATTCTGGTTTTACCCAGTTGGGATTGCAGAGAAAAATCGGGCATTTGGCGGCGCGGGCGGCGATGAAACTTGCCAGAAATTGCACGGGTTCGGGTTCTGCGAGGCAAATTTTTAGGGGTGTTTTTTGTGCGGGATTTTGGGTGATTTCTTGAAATAGCCGATCGACAATTCTGGCAAATTCGCGACTGTCACAACCGATCAGCCAATTATCGGACAAGCTAGCCGCGATATCCAGGATATTTACTGTGAGATTTGTTGCCATAGATGCTTTCACCAAGTTTCTCGATTCAAAACAATTACAGGAGTTACGCACTCCGACAAAGAAACCGGGTTTTTTACCGAATTTGTCGGCTGCAACGGGTCTTTTCGTAAAAAACCCGGTTTCTGAACCCCAGGAGTAATCTAAAATCTAAAATCTAAAATCCAAAATCGAATGGTTGTCATCGAACCAGGAATCGGTGCCGAAGCCGAGTGCTCTCTTATTTAAAGACAATTGTGTTGCTAAGTTTAAGGCTGCTTGTCGGCCGATTTCGGTTTCAAATACTGATGATAAAACAGCGTCTATATTGTGAGTTTGACAAAATTTTCGCAGTTGGGATGGGGAACCAGCAATCGCAGGTTTAATGACGAAAATGCCCCGCCAGCCTTGGCTGTAGCACTCTTGGATGCGATCGAGGTTGGCGGCAGATTCATCAAGGGCGATCGCGGTTGCATAAATAGCATTCAATTCTACCATTTCCTGAAACTGTGTTACGGGCAGCGGCTGTTCCAAAAATTCAATGTCTGCGGAAAAGTCGGGAGTTGCTTTTACCTTGTCGCAAGCTTCCAGCCATGTTTTAGCCTGCGAGTAACTGAGTCCCCCGTTGGCATCTAACCGCAAAAATGCCGATTCTCGATCGCACAAATTGTGCATTGCTTGGATTAGCTGCTGAAAAATCTTTAATTCTTCCTCAATTGCAGCAACACCAATTTTCCATTTAAACGTGCGATATCCCTCTAACCAAAGCATTGGTAAAGCCTGCAAAGCTGTTTCACCTGCTGGCAATAAACCGCTGAACCGATTTTGCATTTTCTCCCCCTTTTGGGAAAGGTAAGTTAAATTTTCGCTTTTCTCCCCCCCTTGGCAAGGGGGGGCTGGGGGGGGTAAATTTTGCTCGTTTAGTGCTGACTCAAAGCCAAATTGACAAGCCGGCAATTCACCGGAAATAGCAAAAATCATCTCTGATGAAATATTACCTGGCAACGAGTTACAAAAATCTAAAGCTTGGTCAAAAGTTTCGGAACCAAACCAACTCAAAGGGGCAATTTCTCCCCAACCAATTTGATTATTTTCGCCAACAAGTCGCAGGATAATTCCTGATCGAACATCCCAAATGCCGTGACTTGTTTGCAGTGGACGCTTAAATTTTCGCTGATAAGTGCGAAAGTCAAATTGATAAAGCATTTGTTTTTTAGTTAATCATAAAATTGTCTCACAACTGATCCAAACTTATCAATATTTTCAAAATGGATATTGTGGCCAGCTTTTGGTACAATTTCCAGAGTAGCGGCCGGACACAAGCTGGCCATTTCGGTATTTATGGTTGTAAATTTATCATCATATTCTCCCGCTAGCAAGAGGATGGGAATTTGATTTTGTGCGAGTTTTTCCCAGAGAGAGGGCTGGTTACCGGTTCCCATGTTGCGAAGGGATTTGGCTAATTCTAAGGGATTGTTTGCTAAGCGGCTTTCTATGAGTTTGTCGAAGTTGGGAGAGTTTTTTAAAGATTTGAATAAAGGGATATCGTACCAGTTTAATAAAAAATCTTTAATGTTGCTCTTTTCCAGCTTTTGTGCTATCTGTGAATCGGCTTGCAGGCGGTGCGATCGCTCTTTTTCTGTCTTCAATCCCGGAGAAGCTGACTCTAACACTACTTTCTCGAATCTTTCAGGAAAATGTAATGTCATGTACAGTGCCAATCGCCCGCCCATTGAATAGCCCAACAACAAACATTTGCCTATTTGTAAACCATCTAATAACTCGATCAATGCTTGGGCTGTATTGGGCATATTGTAGCAACTTTCGTCGCCGATTACTCTGGTTTCTCCATGACCGGGAAGGTCAACTGCTAGGCAGCAATAATTTTTAGATAGTAAGGAAATGACGCGGCTAAAATCTTGAAAATTTCCAGTAAATCCATGCAAAAATAAAAGTTTTGGCGAGTTTTTATGACCCGTTAACGAATAGTGAAAGTGATAATTATTAAAGTTGACCATTTTCCTTACAACATCACTGCTATGTTATCAGGTATCGAGCCAGTATACTCTATTGCGACAGATTTTCCATTCCTTAATGAAAGCTTACTGTAAATTTCATCGCGTTCTGTTGCATGGGCTAAAACTTCACCTCGAATCACGTTTAATTCTTCATCTAATTCAGGATTGACGATGAGTACCCACTCATCAGGATATAGGCTAAAAATTTCTTCTAAACTCAATATTTTGTCAATTTCTGTTTGCGTAATCATGCTTTGATTCTCCTTTTTTACGATTCAATGTGAGGTACGGATTGCTAAATTAAAGAAGATTTTGAGAAGTCGCCCAACTCTGCCAACTCCACCAACTCCCTCAACTTAGCAAACCATACCTCCATTTTACCCGAATTCTCGATCGCCCGATCTACAAACCAAAGCCCAACGCCAGCAGCAATCCGCTCGAAAAATGCAGCGTAACTGCGATAAACTTAGAGTTGCTGACATGAACAGGTTGGTCGTGATAGTCTGTGACATGGCGGCAAAGGTCGATCGCAAATGGCAAACTCCCAAAAATCAACAGCGTCCAAATTGGGAACATTCCCAAAGCCACAAATAGCACAGTCAAAGCATAAACGCTGCCGCACAACCACTGCAACAACTGGGCACCTTTCTTTGTACCGAGTCGCACAATCGGCGATTTTTTGCCTGCCGCCAAATCGTCATCAACTTGATGAAAGTGGGAACAAAATAAGATGATACTCGTAGTAATTCCCACGATTACCGACGCTGCCAAATTAGTTGCAGACCAAGTTTGAGTTTGACTGTAATAAGCAGCGGCTAAGGCTAGTGGCCCAAAGGTGAAAAAGCAGATTATTTCCCCCAAACCCTGATAGCCAAGACGAAACGGAGGCCCTTGATAAGTGTAGCCCAGAGCACAGCATAAAACTACTAGCAAAATTACTGTTGGGTCTTTTTGCCACCAGCTTATGGCGCAGATTCCAGACACTCCGACTGCTAAAAACAGATTGGCTAGCCCGAAAATTAAAGCTTTATTTCCGGTTAAGTTAACTAGGGAATGCGCTTTGTTTTTATCGATGCCTGTTTCCGAGTCAAATACATCATTGCTGAGATTCAGCCATGCTATAATCAAAATGGCTGACATTAAAAAAGTCGAAAAAATTGACGAATTAATCGTTTGAGTTTCGGCAAAAGCAACTGCTGTTCCTACTGAAATAGGAATCACCGCAACGCTGTACATAGGTGGCTTGATTGCCGCCAGCCACAATTTACTATTTGAACGTTCAATTAACTTTGTTGTCATTACACAAACTTGATGCAATTGATAGCAGCGTAGTAATTTTACAATTTTATTGGTGAAGAAACTCTACTCTGTATCTGGTTGAGTGCGCGGCGGGCATCCCTTGAGAGGCTTTGCGGGCGATCGCGCGCCCGGTAATGCCCGTCTGCAAACCTCTGCGGGGTCGATCGCATGAGAGTCGAAATTGAGTCGCTCAATCTTAAAGTTTTATGTCTAAATGTTTCGATTGATCGCGCCTTGGCGAAAGCGTTGCGATCCGAAGGAAAGCCCGCCCCTACGGGGGCTACGCCAACGAAGACGATCGTCTGTTTTTTGCCCCCCGCTGAGCCCAAACTTTCCGGGAAACTCGAAAGGTCATGTTTTGCGATCGCCCTCCCGTGCTTAGATCGAAATAGGGGTTCTAGCGGGACAAAACCGCACTCTTTCTGACAAATCTGCTATTCTCGCTTTCATGACAGTAATACCGCACCGCGCTAATCTTTTACAAGACCGCAATCAACTGCATCAGTTTCTGTTAGATTGCCAGCAGTCTTTAACCGAAAAAGATCAAACAAAAATAGTTAGTATTTCTCAGGAGATTGCCCCCGTCGATCCGCTAGTTGTACTTCAAGAGATTTCCGAACCTTGCCAGCGGCACTTTTACTTTGAAAAAAGAGACCCGATTTCCGGCAACTGTTTTGCGATCGCCGCCCTAGATTCGGCCATCCATTTAACAGTAGCCGGAAGCGATCGATTTACCCTCGCTCAAAATTTTATTCAATCTTGTCTTGCCCGAACAATTACCATCGGTACAGAACGCTTGCCCTTCAGCGGGCCGCACTTTTTTTGTAGCTTTGCTTTTTTCGATGAGAATGTCGCCACCAATTCTTACTTTCCCCCTGGCACCGTATTTTTACCAAAATGGCAGATTACTCGCCTGAAAGATAGCTGCACACTTGTTGCAAATGCTATTATTAACCGAGATTTAAATATTAATATCATTACGGATAATATTTGGGAAAGTTTTGATAAAATTGCGTCTCCTCCTTACAAAAAAATCACTTCTATTAGAAACAGTTCCATATTTTTAAAACAAATTCCTGTGAATGATGCCACTCAATTTAAAACATCCGTCAAGTCAGCTTTAGAATTGATCCACTCTCAATATTTCAGTAAAATTGTTTTATCCCAAGCAATAAATGTCATTTCCAAAACCCCTTTTAATTTAATAGACTCCTTAAATAACTTGCGCCTTACTTATCCCGGTTGCTACGTATTTTCCACCAGTAACGGCAAAGGTCAAAATTTTATCGGTGCCAGTCCAGAACGGTTAATCAGCATTCACAAAAATGAATTAGTAACAGATGCCTTAGCTGGTTCGGCACCGAGGGGGAAAAATGAAGCGGAAGATGCGAATTTAGGCAAAGGTTTACTCAACAGCGAAAAGGATATTCGAGAACATCGAGTTGTAATTGATTTTATAGTCGATCGCCTGTCGAGTCTCGGTATCAATCCCGACTTTTCTCCGGTTCCCAGGCTGCTGCAACTGTCAAACATTCAGCATTTGTGGACACCCATAAGGGCTAGAATTCCCCGTGATATTCATTTATTAAAGATTTTATCCCAACTGCATCCAACGCCAGCGGTGGCGGGCGTACCGAGAGATATTGCCCTACAGCAAATTCGCGGCTGCGAAAGCTGCGATCGCTCTTTGTACGCAGCACCCCTCGGCTGGATCGATCGCACCGGCAACGGCGAATTTGCCGTGGGCATTCGATCGGCATTAATCGATGGCGATCGGGCTATACTGTATGCTGGTGCTGGTATTGTGGCGGGTTCCGAACCCGAAAAAGAACTAGCAGAAATTCAGCTCAAATTACAAGCACTTTTAAATGCTTTAGTTTAGCAATATATTAGAAAAATGATTGATTTTCGCAACACAAACACTCTCTGGTCTTCAATATTAGCAGAGACATTGCAGCGGTTGGGATTAACTACCGCCGTCATTTGTCCCGGTTCGCGATCGGCACCGCTAACAATTGCCTTTGCCCTGAACAACAAAATAGAAACTATTCCCATACTTGACGAACGTTCAGCCAGCTTTTTTGCATTAGGAATTGCCAAAAAATCCGGTTTACCAACAGCACTAATTTGTACATCAGGAACCGCCGCCGCTAACTTTTATCCTGCGATAATAGAAGCCAGAGAAAGTCGAATTCCGCTGCTAATATTCACAGCCGATCGACCTCCCGAACTGCGGGACTGTCACGCCGGACAAGCGATCGACCAAGTGAAAATATACGGCAATTATCCGAACTGGCAAGCCGAATTAGCGATACCTTCTGCGTCCAGAGGAATGCTAGACTATCTGCGGCAGACGATCGTGTATGCTTGGGAGCGATCGCAATTTCCAACACCCGGCCCCGTCCACCTCAACATCCCCTTTCGTGACCCGCTGGTACCCGTTCCAGACATAGCTGTAGAAGCTTTAGAAACACAATTCAATCCCGAACATTTCTTTGCAGGATTAGAACCCATTTTCGCAGGAGAAAGCTCTACCCCCCCCAGCCCCCCCTTGTTAAGGGGGGGAGAAGAAAGTACCATGCAACAATGGCAAAAGTGCAGCAAAGGCATAATTATTGCAGGCGTTGCACAGCCTCAATTTTCCGAAAAATACTGTAGTGCGATCGGCCAAATTTCCAAATCCTTAAACTGGCCAGTTTTAGCAGAAGGACTATCCCCAGTCAGAAACTACGCCCAACTAAACCCCCATCTAATTTCCACCTACGATTTAATCCTGCGAAACCGCGAACTAGCAGATAAATTAACCCCAGAAATCGCCATTCAAATCGGAGACTTACCCACAAGCAAAGAACTGCGAAACTGGCTAGACAAAACCCAACCAAAACGCTACATAATCGACCCCAGCCACCACAATTTCGATCCCCTACACGGCCAAACAATTCACCTGCGAACCTCCGTAGAAAATCTCGCAACTAATCTCGCAACTATATTAACTCAAGTCCCCTCCCTGAACAAAGGCGAGTCAACTCTTGTCCCCCCCCTTATTAAGGGGGGGTTAGGGGGGGATCGAGCCCCTGCTACCACTAATATCCCCCCTCAAATCCCCCCCCTAAACAAGGGGGAATCAACTCAAATCCCCCCCCTAAACAAGGACAAATCAACTCCAGTCCCCCCCCTTAGCAAGGGGGGGTTAGGGGGGGTTCAAACCTCTCCCTCAAACGAATACCTCCAACTTTGGCACAACACCGAAATCCAAGTCAGACAAACAATAGACCAAAAAATAGCAACAATTAACAACATAATCGAGCCCAAAGTTTCCTGGCTGCTTTCCCAAATTTTGCCACCAGCAACACCGATATTTATTGCCAACAGTATGCCCGTCAGAGATGTAGAGTTTTTCTGGAAGCCGAACAACTTAGAAATAAAACCGTTTTTCAATCGCGGCGCTAACGGTATAGACGGCACATTATCAACTGCTTTGGGAGTTGCTCACCGCAATCAAAGCAGCATCCTGCTAACAGGCGATTTAACACTTTTGCACGATACAAACGGTTTTTTAATTAAAAATAAATTTGTCGGTCATCTGACAATCCTATTAATTAATAACAACGGTGGCGGAATTTTTGAAATGTTGCCCGTTGCCAAATTTGACCCGCCCTTTGAAGAGTTTTTTGCCACGCCGCAGGATATCAATTTTGCTCATTTGTGTGCAACTTACGGCGTGGAACACGAGATAATAGACGATTGGGAACAGTTCAAACAAAAATTAAATTTGCTGCCAAATAGCGGGATTCGCGTCTTAGAATTGCAAACAGACAGGCGATCGGATGCTAAATGGCGGCAAGATAATCTAAGTAAATTTGCCAAAGATTTGTAGTCACGACTTTTGTCAATAAGCTTTTCGCGGGCGGGCAAGATGCCCAACCCCTACTCCCCACAAGCAGAAAATTCACTCTTTGTGGAACAGGCATCTTGCCTGTTCTTGGGAATGCTGCAATATCTCAGTTTAAACTGCTGGTTGAGCTAGCAGCGAATCTAACTCTCCTTCTGCATCAAGTTTGTGAATATCATCGCAGCCGCCTACGTGTTGGTTATTAATGAAAATTTGGGGCACGCTGCGGCGTCCGTTAGCCCGATCGGCCATTGCCTTTCTAGCGGCTTCGTCGCCATCAATTTTGTATTCTGTGAAATTTACGCCTTTCCACCACAGCAAAGTTTTGGCGCGGATGCAGTAGGGACAGGTTTGCCAAGTATAGATTTCCACATTGGCTTTGATGCGATCGGGCTTGCGGCCCAAGATGGGATTGAGAAAATCAAGCATTTTCAGTACGGGGGTAAAAATTAAAGTGGTTGGGGGATTAACGATCATTTTAGCGAAATGCCATCAGCCCCACGTCCTACCCAACAATCGGCGCGGGATGGAATTGCCCGTGGCAACCTGTGGCCCTGTGACCCAAGTCACAACTTGACTCTACTCGGATCACTTGCTTTCACCCCTGACAATCACCTTCGCGGCCTCATTAATATCACTGAGCTTTTGAGGAAAGCAGAAGATGATAAATATATCGAATTCAACCGCACTGCCATGCACCCCGTACAACTCCTCCCCGGCGCTATCTCTGAAATCCTCGCTTCTGTAACGGATACAGGCGTTTTGACTCTGGCCGATCGCTACGGTTTAATGGCCGCCACCTTCGACGACTCTCTGAATGACGAAGACAGAGGCTGTGTCAACCGCTTGCTGCGCGCGGTGCTCCGAGGCCGAGTCCAAGTAGTCAACGAACTTTCAGCAGCATTCTAATCGGGATTTGAAGTTTTGTTCTGAAGGCAAGGTGAGTCAGCGGTAGATAAAAATAGTTGAAACTCAGGCAGGAGTGGAAACAGCAGTAATTTGAATTCGATTTAAAGTTTTCTCCTCTAACTCAACAACGGTTTTTTTGTCAAAGCAGCCTTTACCGGCTGCTTTTTTTTGATCTAATCGCGGATTTCGAGGTTGTACTGGCGGCAGAGGGCGATCAGTTTTTGTTGGAAGCGATCGCGCACTGACTCTGGGGCAACAATCGCGCAATCTTCCCAGTAAGGAGCGATTTCGCGAAAAAACCAGAAGGTATTTGAGATATTCCGAATCACTCGCTTGATAGGCGGATCGCCTTCTGGTTCGCTGACTTCCTCATCTTCCTGCTTGCGTCTGTAGTTAAAGGCAAGTCTGCCGGATAAATGAAATTCTACGGGAATCCGCGCTAAATCTGGCAGCCAAGGTCGATCGACCGAAATCACCGCAGCATCTTCAATGCGATCGAGTAGCAGCGTCCAGTTGTGTTCGAGTCCCGGTACGTCTTGATTACCTTCCGATTCTTCGCAGCGACACATTAAATACTGTCGCTTTTCTATGGGGACAATGCGAGCGTGCAAGATGGTGTAATGCCAAAGGCGATCGGTTGCATCCCGGTAAGACAGGCGGAAGGGTTGCTGTCTGTGAATAAAATTGTCGATTTTTTGCCGCCAAGTAGGTAAGGGGTTGCTCAAAAACTGATCGATTTCAGCCCGGAAAGGGAGAGTCAGTTCGCTGCGATCGCTCAACAATTGGGCAATAGCCAGCGCTTCATCAGTTTTGCCCAAGTCAAGCAATTGCTGTCGGGCGATGTCTAGGGCTTTGATGCGGGTTTGGGGCCAGTCGTGGTTGGGGGCGATCGTCAGTTGGCGGCGGGCGATCGCTTCTATCAGTTTGGATATGTTCGGGCGATCGCCCCACGTCTTCCCGAATTCTTGGGCCAAGGCTTCCAACTCAGTTTTATCTCGTTCAGAAACCGATAGGGTGATCGATTGACCTTTGCGACTCATAAATGTACGGACACTTTATCTTGGTACAGGGTTGATTATCTCTATTGTCGGTGTCAATATGGGAAATATCCAGTTTCTACGGACACAGATTCAGCATATGTCCGATTACCAAATTACTCTCAAATCCGTTTACTCCTGTCCCGCTGCGGAAATTCCCAAGGGAGTCAAATTACCGGAAAATTGGAAACTCTCTTGGCATCAACTCGAAACTTTAAAGGCAATTCGCGATCCGAATATTGATGTCATTATCAATACCGCGATGACCGGCGACGGTAAAAGCTTGGCGGCTTATCTAGAAACACTTCTCCAAGGAATACTCCAAGGGTATTACAATGTCATTGGACTGTACCCAACAAATGAACTAGCTCGCGACCAAGAAATCCAAATTAAGCAATACCTGGAGTTGTTTAAACTCGTTGATGACTTGCGAGTTTCGAGACTGAGTGGCCCGGAGTTAGAAATTTACGCCGAAAGTGAAAACATCAAAAAGTGGGAGGCGATCGCCACTCGCACTCAGCAATCTGAAATAATTCTTACTAATCCTGACATTTTTCACTACCTCCACCGCCATGCTTATTTAACTCCCAAAGATAGTCCGAATAAGCTGTGGAGTCCGATCGATACTAGATTCAAGTTATTCATTTTCGATGAATTTCACGTTTTCACTGCTCCGCAAATTGCCAGCGTTATCAACACCATGCTGTTGATTAAGCACACCAACGGCCGCAAAAAGTATCTATTTCTGTCAGCAACACCAGATGAACAATTAATTCAGCTTTTACAGAAAGCTGGTTTTCAACCGAAGATCATTGATCCGCTGACAGAGAACAAATATCGGTTTCCAGATACAGCAAGCCAAAATCTTGAATTACAAGCAGAGGGATGGCGGCAAGTATCGCGAGCAATTTCTTTAACTTTCATTTCTCTGGAACCTACCTATCAAGCTACCGAAACTTGGCTTTGGGAAAATCGCAATTTAATCGAAGATTATTTTCGGCAGCATCCGGGTAGTAAAGGAGCGATTATTCTCAATTCAATTGCAGCCGTCAAGCGTCTAACTCCCAGATTTAAGGAATTCTTGCATACTCTCAGAGTTGAGGAAAACACCAGTTTGACGGGGAAAGGAGATAAAGAGCGATCGCTCGAAGCCGACTTAATTTTGGGAACTAGCACCATTGATGTCGGCGTTGACTTCAAAATTAATTTCTTAATTTTTGAATCTGCGGATGCAGGCAGTTTCATTCAGCGACTGGGACGGCTGGGACGCCATGACAGTCACGAAAAAGATGGTAAAAAGATAGCATTTAATCAGTTTACAGCTTATGCTCTCACACCTAACTTTTTAGTAGCAAGACTATTTGAAGACAAGGATGAACCGCTAGTAGCAGATGGTATTTACGATCGTCCTAACTTCCACGCTCAAATCCGCGATAACTACCGCAAAATCAATGATTTCCGAGGCTATTACAAACGGTGGGCCGGGGTGCAGTCAGTTTTGCTCAGCAGCAGTCAAGGATTAGCTCACGAAACCATCAAACGGGAATTTGCAGAAAGTCATAAAGCATTTAAGAAAGATTGCGAACAAGTCTTTGACACCAGTTTGGGAAGGGTGAGAGGTTGCGTCAAGAAATGGACAATAGAATGGCAGGAGTTATCGAAACAAAAAACTGGAAATCCCATTGCCGAAGATGCTTGCAGTTTTCGAGGTTCGAGTTCTCTTCAGTGTGGTTTGTACGACCTCACCGAGCGAAACGAAGCAGACCGATTTAAGACCTACGATTTGCCGGGAATTTTGAGCAATTTGGAAATTGAACCTATGACAGAAGCCGCTTATATGCGACTGCTGCAAGAAACCGCAGAACGGACAGGTCAACCCATCCCTAAAGGACGTTTTGAACGTTGTTTAGCCTTTATGAAATTGCAAATTTATCGAGAGGAGCGAATCAATTGGAAATTTATCTATCCCGGAGATTTGGGCGAAGTTGCAGATGCTTGGAAAGTTCAAGTTTTGTTGGGTATTCAGGTTTTGCAGCCGGGAAATCGCTGGATTAATGAAATTAACAAGCGGCTTAAATTGCGTGGTTTGGTGAGTTACGTCATCCGCTATCCGGTTCAGGAAGCTAAAAAACGGCTGCAATTGCCCATGCACTTTCAGATCTACCCAATTGACGAGTCTGGTAGGCACGAACCCGGAGCACCTTACTCGGTGGCCTTCGGTCAATCGGCCCTGCTTTTGGATACTCTCGCTTATCGGATCAAGAGTAAAGGGGGTGAAACGTGGATTTGTTGAAAGCTCAAGCCCTGATAGGGATTTGGGTGAGTGAGACGGAGAGGAAGCTTACGCCAGTAAGTGCAGACGTATTCGTTTCAATCCCTGATAGGGATTTAGACCAAGTATGTTTTTGGTCTTACCCCGCTCAAACATAAGGGTAACACGCGGTAGAGGACAAGTTTAGTAAATACTGACATATTCGACTGTTGTATAAGTCTGAACTTTAATTTTTTAAGCGATCCCTTGATTTGGCCTATGGACAGGTGTTAGCGTCAGATAAATTTAGTTAGGAGGCTCACATGAGTAAAAAACAGCGAATTTTGCAACTTCTGTTAGACGGAAAACCTCACTCCAAAGAAGAGTTGATACCCATAACTCACAGGTTCAGTGCGGCTGTCGAGTCGCTCCGCAAGGATGACGGGTACGACATTGAAACTGTTCGCGTTGCTCACAATGTTTACGTCTACCAGATGGCCTTAGCCAAGAGTGCATAGTTTTATTGAGACTCTTTACTTCTGAAAGAGTCTCTTCATTCACAAGGGAAGCTCATCGGTAGCTTGCGGCGTTAAGTACAGACATAGGTAGTCTCAACCCCCAAAAAATGGCTGGTTAAGTCACTTGTCAACAAAACTGCAAACTCTGAAAAAATTTTATTCTGCGAAAGCTTCCCTTTTCTTTCTACAACCTAATTTTTCACAACTGCTATGAACACTCAATCTCTATTTGATATGAAGATCCTTGATTCACGACTTCAAGAAAAAATTCCTTACCTCAAAATGTTAGTTTTGTTTGGATCTAGAGCAACAGGAAAAACTCATGCTAAAAGTGACTGGGATTTTGCCACACTCTATGATGAAGACAAACGGAAAGCTTGCATTGGAGAGCGTGCTTTTGCTTGGTTTGAGGTTCCTCAAAAACTCGGCGAAATTTTTGAAATCAACAGTGATGAAATTGATGTTGTTGAGCTAAACAGATGCTCCTCACTTATTGCTCATTTTGTCGCTCGTGATGGCAAGGTTTTGTATGAAAGCGAACCGGGAGAATTTGAAAAATTCAAACAAAAGGCTTTGATGAGCGATTCAGAACTGAAGCAAACAGAGTGGGAGCTTCGGAATAAAATTGAGTTGTTTTTGAAGAAATGGGATGTAGTATGAGTATTGAGCCTACAGTTGTTTTAAGCAGATTGGAGTTTATTGGTAATTATCTTCTAGAATTAAGGCGCTTTCGAGGAATGAGTTTAGAAAATTACTTGAGTAGTTTTGACCATAAAACAATTTCGGAGCGAATTATGGAATTAATTGCTCAAGCTGCGATCGATATCAACGAGCATATCCTAAGTCGCGACAAAAATATTCAGCCTCTCTCCAATAAAGACTCTTTTGTCAAGGCTGGACAATATGGAATTATCACCCCTGAACTTGCGACAGATTTAGCACTGTCAGCAGGACTCCGTAATATTTTAGCTCACAGATATTTGGAGATAAATTATGTAGAGCTATTCAATGGTATTCAAGCAGCATTAAATCAATATCCGAGCTATATCCAACAAATCACTGAATATCTTAATTCTAGGAGGAAGTAGAAAATGGCCAAGAAGAATAAACCAACCGAGTCAGAATTTATACAACTATCACTTTTTGACGCACCACAGAATTTGAATGTTGAACAGTTTGATGATTTGGAAGAGGATGATTTGGAAGAAGAAGACGATGATGATGATTTGGGGTTGAGTTTTGAAAGTACCGATCGCGATATTGAGCCGCCCCAACAAGAGTTAATTACCGTCAAGCTTTTGCGCTCGGCAATCTTGGCTCAAAATCCCAATGACCCCATCATGGCTGATTTTGCCGAGTATGTTCTGCCAAATCTGCTGCGAGTGGCGATCGGCGTTACTGCTAAAGGCGGTAAATGGATCGAAGCAAAAGAACAGGAACTCGCAGCAAAAGGCAAAGTGATGAACAGGAGAAATGCCGCCGATCAATCCCTAAATACTCATTTACTTAACGGACTTTTCCCGGCTAATTTAATCGAACAGCGCCTAGAAAAATTGAATACAACCGTTAAGCGCGTGATTCGCGAACCAGAAAGACGGTTACTCGTTGCTGCTTTCATTCTCCACGACTTTGAGAAATTTGATTATTGCAGATTTCCGCAAATGTCGCAGAAATACAAAGATTTTCAGAAAAACAAGGATAATAAAATCCGCGATTTGTCAATCCCAGAACATCGAGAAATTATTGATGCCATCATTCGCGACCTCAATCTGGATCGATTAATTAATTCCAACTATCCAGAAGCCTATCGCGAGTATCTTGATGATTTACTCTGCATCGCTTACAACGCTCAAACGCGATCGGATACCAACTGGAATTTTTCCATACACAGTGGACTTCAGCCTCAACTGGAAGGAGATAAACTGGTTGAATTAGCAAAATTAGCTTGTCTCGCTGACCGTTTAGCATCCATTATCAAACATCCTCAAGACGCTCTTAAACCAGGTGTGAATAATGTGATTGGTCAAGTCAGTGACAGACAACTAAAACTCTCCTATCACAGCATTGCTGAAAATCGCGGTGTCCTCACCAATATTGTCAATAATGCCGTAATGAATGCCCATACTGAAATAAATTCAGAGGATATTCATTACTATGAGCCACTGCTGTATTTACCAACAGGTATCATTTATTTGACACACCGCAATGCACCTTCTGTGACAGTGGATAGCATACCCGATCGAGTTGTCAATCAAATCAAATCTCTCTGTGCCAAAGAACTAGAAGACAGACAAACAGGCTTTAGTCGAGATGGTAAAGGCATGAAATATGCCGATTACTACAATTTATTTTTCGACATCCCTGATTTGATGAAAGTTGCACTTAAAGCAACGTTGAGGATTCTGAAAGATGGAAAAAAGCCTGTTACTAAAGACCGCAGCGATAATCTTGTAAAGTTCCAAAAACAGGAAATTTTATCGGCTGATTATAACTTTCGATTTCCAGATGATATTCGGATAGATCAACTTGCTGAATTTGGGGACGCAGTGAGTCGTAAAATCTGGGGAGATTGCGTTGCTAAAATGGAAGCGGAACGCAAGAAGCGCGACGCGGAACGTAAGAAAGATCCAGAATTACTCAAACTACCAGCAATTGATTTAACTCCCGAAAACTTAATTCATGAAGTTGCAGAGTTCTGGAATCTCTCAGAACACCTGCCAACTATCCGAGAAATTCAACGGATTAATGAAAGCCTCAAAGAACACAAACTTAAAGGCAATACGGGCGGAGTTCCTTACGAATGGTACTATTTAGCCGCTAAATATATAGAACATCACCCTAGCATTGAGGATGTACGTCCAGTTGGTGAGGAGTTGATTGCACATATTACAACTTTAATTCAGCCAATTTTGTCTGAATACAATATCCCCGATGGTTGGGAAGATTTGCGGCTGTGGGTGACGCGAGTTGTAAAGTTGCAAACACCAGAAGCAGAGCCAATCTCAGGTCAGATTTTCTTAGATGAGTTAGAACGTTATCAAGCCGCTAAAAAATCGGGACGGGGAAAACAGTTAGTTTGTTCGATTTCTCACTCGGCTTATACCGTTACCGAACAAATGGAATCAGCCGTTTTATTCACGCCACAAGTTTATACTAACAAGCAAATGCTGGGAGGCTCTAATGCTAAACGCAATATTTCCAGTATTGCTGGCATCGAAATGATGCTGCGGCAGATTTTAATGAGCCAAACTCAGGAAATTGGAGGACGATTTGAGGATGCTAAATACCGATACCTCTACTTTTATCCGACTTATTACTGCACCCCTGAAACGAACGCATTTTTGCATCAGGCTTACGATAATATTTTCCAAACTCGCTTCGATACGGGAGTTCGCAATCACTTTATTAGCAAGGAACTTCAGGCTAATTTTGAATTGAGCCGCTATCAAAGTGTAGATGTCTTTCATTTGGATGAAAGAGCGGAAGGTAAAAAGGACAAGACATTCAAGCTTACTTATCCCGAAAATCAACCGCTTACCTTTTATTTTATGGCATTGCCTCCTGAGAAAAAAGGGAAAGATAAAAAAATAACTGATACAGAATCTTGGATTATGCCAGCTTGGTTAGCGTTTGCATTTCCCATGATTCTGGATGTCAAAACTGTGGTTTCAGAGTCGCCTATTCCGCCATTTAATGACGGTGCAGACTTTGAAGAAAGCGTATTTCTAGATAGCGCACCGCCAGCTTTTAGGGTTTTGACGAAGCGCGATCGCTTTCGCCTCGACTATATCTTAGAAGGATGGGAGGAAAACGGCAAATCTTATCCTGCACCTTTGAATGTTTTAACTGCTGCTTATGCCATTCATCTTGATGTTAATGCGAAACAGGGGAAGTCCGGCTATGACTCCAACTGGGGAAAATTAACTGAACTCGCCACTGATTTTGAAACCAGCCCTCTTTATGTGTTTAGCTACCTCAGTAAGTGGGTGCGGAAACAGAAAAATGAAACGGCGTCAATTCAAAAAATCAAGCTTTATGCTTATCATTTTTACCCTTGTTTTGACGCTTATGCCCAATATAATCATGAAGAGGAACGATTGACTGTGACAAGCGCATCAAGTTTAAACCACCCCCAAAAATTGACGGAATTGTATCGCCGATTTTACCGTGCAAGTAAGCGATATAATCCCAAGGCAAATGCTGTGCTGAAACCGATTGATATTGCTTCTAAAACTATCCTTGAAGCCGATCTGAGTTGTCAAGGTGAATCTTTAGTGTTGACAGTTGCTGCTGAAGTTTCAAAGCTCATGGATCGCGTTCACTCTTCTACTGCGGAAGGACGCTGGATTTTCAGCAATCGAGAGGAAGAAAGACAGGCAATTTTAGAGTTTGGTCGCTACTTTGTTGAGGAGGTATTTGAGAAATCATTTGCGGGCGATCGGGCCCGTTTAGCCGGCCGCCAAATCAACTTAATCCGAGATACCTGCGAATTCATTTATCGTTTAGAGAATGACAAAGAAAATCGCGCTAGAGATGACAAATCCGGTGACGAATCTCAGGAAGAATCTGACAATTAAAGCTGAAGCTAGTGTTTGACAAGCTACACGCAATTTGCACCAGTAACATTTTAACTACAAATTTCACTTAGGAGACAAATCATGCCTTTCTTGAAAACCCTTGATGCTAAATTATTTCATGCCAGCATTCCTTACAAACCAATGGGAAAATATGCCCACTTCCTGACTGTACGAGTGACCGAATCTTATCCTCTCTTTCAGACAGATGGAGAACTAAATAAAGCGCGAGTTAGGGCCGGGATTGAAGATCAAAAACCTATCAGCCGCCTTACCATGTTTAAGCGCAAGCAATCTACACCAGAACGTTTAGTCGGCCGCGAGCTGCTGCGTAACTATGGTTTTATGACCGCTGAAGATTGCGAATACAATGTCAAGTTTGCAATGAATAATCCTGATTGCATTATCTACGGATTTGCGATCGGTGACTCTGGTTCAGAAAAATCAAAAGTAGTAGTTGACACAGCATTTTCAATTACCGCTTTTGATGAATCTCACGAGACTTTTACCCTCAATGCTCCCTTTGAGAATGGCACAATGGCATCTAAGGGTGAAGCAGGTTCTAAACCAGGCGAAGTTACCAGTCGCATCAATCAGCAAGACCACATCAAACCCCAGATTTTCTTTCCTAGCATTGTCACCCTGAAAGACCCTACAGAAGCTAGTTTTTTGTATGTTTTCAACAACATCCTCAGAACCAGACACTATGGCGCTCAAACGACCCGCACAGGTCGAGTCAGAAATGAGTTAATTGGTGTCGTATTTGCCGACGGCGAAATTACCAGTAACCTCCGCTGGACGCAAGCAATTTACGACAAATTGCAGGGTGACGATAAACTTAATTCCAACAACCCTCTCAATGAAGATGATGTGATTATGGCTGCTAGGGCTGCTATCCAAACGTTACTGTCTGAGGAATTTATCGTGCATGAAGACTTTATTGGGGATAAGTTTACACCATTAGTGACAGAGGTTAAAGCTGTTATTGGCAATGAAGATGAACTCAAAAAAATGTTGAAGAAAGCCGATGACGAGGCTAAAGCTTACGCGAAGAAGCATATCAAGGGTAAGGCAGGAGCTACAGCAGCAGCGGAGTAACAACCATGACTTTTATTTACCGCTGTCAAATCGAGTTGCACGATAGCCTTTATTTTGCAACTCGCGAGATAGGGAGACTTTACGAAACAGAGCCGGTAATTCACAATTACGCGCTTTGTTACGCCCTCGGTTTGGTGGATAGCGAAATCTATTCCACCACCGTTTCTGAAGAAGATTCCTATCGCTATTTCTGTCCCGAACAAGTTCCTAAATACGAGACGCATTTAACGGCGCTCAACCAACAGGGGATTTATGTTACTCCGGGGCGATCTATTTCTCACTCCTCTACCCTCAACACTTGGAAATATGCCAACAACAACTATCACGTTGAGATGGAGAAAACTCAGAAAAATATCCCTAGTTTTGGCAGAACCAAAGAAATTGCGCCGGAAAGCAAATTTGAGTTTTTCATAATCTCAGAGAAGTCTCTGAAACTGGCAAAGTGGATACGGTTGGGAAAGTGGATGAGCAAAGCAGCAGTCGAAATCCTAGAACAGAAGGAAGTGAAGCGCTCGACTTCTGAAGCTAACTTAAATTTTCCCTATCTGCTAAATCCTTTAGATGTGATGTTTTCCCATCAAGTGATTAGCTACGATGTGGTTAATATGCCTCCGGTTAGCCTCATCCAAAATGTCAAAATGCTAGGGCGATATTACGAGTTTGAGCCACTCAAAATTCCCGCTTGTATGGAATACCGCTTTCGGGCAGATTAATAGGAGGCAGACCCTCTAGAAATGCGTTCCCAGGTAGAACCTGGGAACGAGCAATTTACCATAATTCCTGTAGGGGCGGGTTCACCAATATCTGTAATAAAAACGAGAGATTCTGTAAACCCGCCCCGATCTTCAATTATGGTCGATCGTTCCCATATCCTATCATATGATATCCCTTGGCTTGACCGTAATACCCCGACCGGGGCGGGTTTTTGAGATTGTCAATTATTGGCAGATATTGTTGGTAAACCCGCCCCTACAATATTATCGGTAATCGATCGCAAATCATATCATTTCCTGGTGGTCTGCAATGCTTTCAACAATCACCAACCATTAACCAAATATGCCACACAGCCTCGTCCTCAACATCCTTCCCCTGGCCCCAATTCCCCCCGGATACCTCACCGGCAGACACCTGCACGCCCTCTTCCTCACCCTCGTGAGCTCCGTTGACAAAAAACTCGGCGATCGCCTCCACGATGCCGCCGCCCAAAAATCCTTCACCCTCAGCCCTTTGCAAACTAAAAAATGCCCTTTCAAAAAACACCATTTCCTGCAATGGGAACACACAGAACCGATTCCAGAACACACCCTCTGTTGGTGGCGAATTACTCTCCTTGATGACACTTTATTCGGCAAGTTAACTCAGCTTTGGCTGAACCTCAATCCCTCGAAGCCGTGGCATCTCGGCCCCGCCGATTTGATGATTACCAAGATTCTCGGAACGCCCCAAGTAGATCAGCCTTGGGCTAATGCTTGCGATTACTCTCAACTGTACGATCGCGCTTCTGAAACCAATCGCTTAATTGCCTTCAGTTTTGCGACTCCTACTACCTTTCGACAGGGCAAATTTGATTCCGTGATTCCTACTAGAGACTGCGTTTTTAATAGTCTCCTTAGTCGCTGGAATAAGTACAGCCCGATCGCACTTCCCGATCTTTCCTTCGATGCACTTTTTTCGACATTTGTCAATATCCGAAGTGAAAAATTGACTAACTATCAAAGCGATTTTGTTGGCATGGTTGGGGAGGTTAGCTATCGGATTTTGGGAGATGTGGAGCCCTTAGTGATTAAGCAAATTAATGCTTTGGCTGATTTTGCTGTTTACTGCGGGGTAGGGAGAAAAACTCCGATGGGGATGGGAATGACTAGGCGAATAGTTGTTAAAAAAGTTCTTGATAACTGAGCGTAAAACCCATAGTCCGCCAGGGGTTGAAACCCCTGCCTAATAGCTAAAGTCCTCTGAAGAGGACTGCAAGAATGAATGGTTAAATTACTTCTTCAGTCGGCTTCAACCTTTGCGCTTACTGTTACCGATAAGCTCAAAATATCATCAATGATTAAATTACTTCTTCAGTCGGTTGAAACCGACATCTTGCAGCAATCTCAATAAGAGGATTTTTCGTGGGAGCGGGCGGGTTTATAGAACCTATTTGCAAGCTTTAAGGCTGTTGGCGAACCCGCCCCTACGGCTAATTGAGAATGGTGCAATATCTCAGTTGAAACTGACATCTTGCAGCCATATCAATAAGAGGATTTTTCGTGGGAGCGGGCGGGTTTATAGAACCTATTTGCAAGCTTTAAGGCTGTTGGCGAACCCGCCCCTACGGCTAATTGAGAATGGTGCAATATCTCAGTTTCAACCGACTTTAGCTATGAGACAGGGGTTTCAACCCCTGGCGGACTGGCGGCTCACTAATTCCTCAAATAACTGGTTCCTAGGCTCTGCCTGGGAACCGATATCCAGAGGCTCTGCCTCGCTTGCTCAGGGAGGAAAATTGGAGGCAGAGCCTCCGGATCTGTGTTCCCAAGCTCTGCCTGGGAACGAGTAGACTCTTGTGGAACAGGCATCTTGCCTGTTGCTAATTCCCCATTACTAATCTCCTACAAACCATCAAAAAAATGAACGATTCTGATTACATTTCGATCGCAACTCTCAACCAGTATTCTTACTGTCCTCACCGCTGTTGGCGAATGTCTTGTGCGGGAGAATTCACCGATAATCAGTATACCATTGAAGGGACAAGTTTGCACGATCGCGTTCACACGATGGGCGAAATTAACCGCAATGAAACTTGGCAGGTGCGGGCGATTTGGCTGAAATCCGAGCGCTACAAACTGATTGGTAAATCGGATTTGATTGAGTCGGCTGAGGGTGAGATTTACCCCGTGGAATACAAGCGGGGACGGAAGGGGGAATGGGATAATGATGAGTTGCAAGTTTGCGCTCAAGCGCTTTGTTTAGAGGAGATGACGGGGAAAACTATTGCGGCTGGATATGTGTATTACGCGCAATCGCATCAGCGGCAATTAGTGGAGATTTCTGAGCAATTGAGACAGGATGCGATCGCCACTATTGAAAAAGTCGGTGCTCTTTGGCGATCGGGAAATATCCCTTTACCAGTTTACACCGCTCGGTGTACGGGATGCAGTCTTTTTCCCCAATGTCTGCCCCAAGCTGCCGCCAAAGTCAACCGCTATCAAGAAGCAAGTTAACCTGCAAATAGGAGATTTCACAATGGGAACAGTTTACATTACTCAAGAAGATGCTTTTATTGGCAAAGTCGATGAACGTCTGACAGTTAAAGCTGACAAAAAAAATCTGTTGGACGTGCCATTAATTAAGATTGATGGTGTTGTTGCATTGGGACGCGCTACAGTTTCGCCGGCTGTGGTTGTGGAACTGTTGGAACGTCACATTCCTTTAAGTTTTTTGACTGTAAACGGACGTTATTTGGGGAGGTTGGAACCGGAGATGACGAAAAATATTTTTGTGCGAAAAGCTCAGTGGCAAGCGGCTGGTGAATCGGAAAAATCGGTGCATTTAGTTAGAGGATTTGTACGGGGAAAGCTCAAGAATTACCGCAATTCTTTGTTAGAATGTCAGCGCAAATATTGTCCCCAAGATTTTGAAAAGCCCATTGCCCAATTGAAACAAGTCATCGCGTCTATTGAGAAAACTTCGAGTATTAATTCTCTGCGAGGATTGGAGGGGGCGGGTAGTGCGACTTATTTTGGCTGCTTCAATCAACTGATTCGCGTGCCGGAATTTAGCTTTGAAGTTCGCCGCCGCCGTCCGCCTACTGACCCGGTAAATTCTCTGTTAAGTTTGGGATATTCTCTGCTGCGGCACGATGTTCAAAGTGCGGTGAATATTGTGGGATTCGATCCGTATTTGGGATATTTGCATTTTGAGCGCTATGGCCGTCCTTCCTTAGCGCTGGATTTGATGGAAGAATTTCGACCTTTGGTTGTTGATGCTGTAGTGTTGAAGGCGATTAATTTGCAGAAAGTTTCGCCTAATGATTTTACGGCAGAACCGTTGAGCGGGGCGGTTTCTTTGACAAAAGAAGCGCTGCACATTTTTTTGCGACTTTACGAAGAAAAGAAGCAGTCAACGTTTAAGCATCCTGTGATGGGAAAGTTGTGCACTTATCAAGAAGCTTTTGAAATTCAAGGGCGGCTGATGGCTAAGTATTTGATGGGTGAAGTTGATAAGTATCCGCCTTTGATTCTTAAATAGGGAGGCAATTAAATTATGTTTGTTTTGGTTTGCTATGATATTTCTGAGGACAAGCGCCGCACTAAGATTCACAAGATTCTCAAGTCTTATGGGGAATGGAAGCAGTATTCGGTGTTTCATTGCGAGGTGACGGATACTCAGTATGCCCGGATGCGCCAACGTCTGAGTAGGGTGATTAAGTCGGAAGAAGACAGCATCCTGTTTCACTATTTGTGTGCTTGCTGTCAGGGCAAGATCGAGCGGATTGGCGGCCGGGCACCGCTGGATACTACGATCTTTATGGTTTGATTTTGCGTCTGGCTGTAGGTGTTAAACTGAGGGGGTGAATTTTAATGGCTGAGAGCTTTACTAGGACTGGGTTTGCAGTGGTTTGTACCTCATGCGGGTCAGACGCAAATGCTGAAACCTTTACTGGGAGAGAGTTTGAGGTCTATTTGAATTTTGCCCCCTTGACAGGGCGATCGTTGAAACGGTATATTGATTGCAGTCAGACGCAACTGAACCTTGAAAACCTTATATTTCAAGCCTCCCAGACCCCGGCGGCCGAAAACAACCTAAAACCCTACCAGGGATTGAAACCGGAATTAACTAATTTGCTGACAGTGCGCGTGTAGGAGCCGAAAACAACCTAAAACCCTACCAGGGATTGAAACAGCCAATCAAAAAAGATAGCAATGAACAGCAGCAAGCCGAAAACAACCTAAAACCCTACCAGGGATTGAAACAAGAGGGCGATCGAATTCTGGAAGAAACAGGGATTGATGGCCGAAAACAACCTAAAACCCTACCAGGGATTGAAACCGCTACCGCCTCCACACAATGCAAACTATCGAAAGCCGAAAACAACCTAAAACCCTACCAGGGATTGAAACATTCCCCCCCGTCAGCTTGGCTTTAATCGCATCGGCCGAAAACAACCTAAAACCCTACCAGGGATTGAAACTTATTTACTTCTAAAACTGCACCAACTGAGGAAGCCGAAAACAACCTAAAACCCTACCAGGGATTGAAACCCTACTCCGGTGCCACCACGAATCCAAATCTTAGTACGCCGAAAACAACCTAAAACCCTACCAGGGATTGAAACGCTTAGAGCATCCACTAAATCTTCCTTCTTGGGATGTAGGGAAGCCGAAAACAACCTAAAACCCTACCAGGGATTGAAACACTTACCTTCTGATTTAGCTGGTGACACGAAAGGCCGAAAACAACCTAAAACCCTACCAGGGATTGAAACTGTGCCAACCAGCGCATGAGAGCAAGCGTGTTCTCTGCCGAAAACAACCTAAAACCCTACCAGGGATTGAAACTTTGCAACGGGTGTAGGCGTGGGTACACGGGCGTGGGTACAGGCCGAAAACAACCTAAAACCCTACCAGGGATTGAAACACGTAAAATTTTGGCTCTCCAGTCTGATTGCTGCCATCGCCGAAAACAACCTAAAACCCTACCAGGGATTGAAACACAGTTAGCGCTGTTCGTGGCAACCTTCGGTTGAGGGCCGAAAACAACCTAAAACCCTACCAGGGATTGAAACCGGCATCCTTGGGGTATTGTGCGCTACCTGTAACCGCGCCGAAAACAACCTAAAACCCTACCAGGGATTGAAACAGGGTCGCGATCCTATCACTGGTGTTTTGAAGGTATGGCCGAAAACAACCTAAAACCCTACCAGGGATTGAAACAGGCAATGGGGCAATATTACCGAACAGAAAGAACATGCCGAAAACAACCTAAAACCCTACCAGGGATTGAAACTTCAAATTCCCCGTACTGGCACTTTTTCTTAAATTGCCGAAAACAACCTAAAACCCTACCAGGGATTGAAACACTCGGCGGGTGGGGCGTCTCCGTGCCCGTGGCGGTGCGGCTTGCCGAAAACAACCTAAAACCCTACCAGGGATTGAAACTTGCATTTGTTAACCATCGTATGCGAGAACTTTAATTACAGCCGAAAACAACCTAAAACCCTACCAGGGATTGAAACTAGCGTGGCTAGAGTCAACCGGGTCTTTCAGATTTGGCCGAAAACAACCTAAAACCCTACCAGGGATTGAAACGAAGATGACTGCTTCTTCTAAACCGATGACGGCGGCTAGCTGCCGAAAACAACCTAAAACCCTACCAGGGATTGAAACTTAATCCAGATGTTTGTAATATATTTTCAGAAAGTGCCGAAAACAACCTAAAACCCTACCAGGGATTGAAACATGATAGTTTTGCTCTTTTGGAAAAACAAGACGAAAAGGCCGAAAACAACCTAAAACCCTACCAGGGATTGAAACGCAGCATCATTATTTCCTACTAGCCAAACGCCAAGCCGAAAACAACCTAAAACCCTACCAGGGATTGAAACGAAACCCATCTAAATCGAAAAAAAGCAAAGCAGACATAGAGCCGAAAACAACCTAAAACCCTACCAGGGATTGAAACACCGACTAAAATCGGCTTGAATCGATTTAAATTTGCCGAAAACAACCTAAAACCCTACCAGGGATTGAAACGGCGATTCGGTGATTAGAAATAAATTTCCAGAGAAAAAAGCCGAAAACAACCTAAAACCCTACCAGGGATTGAAACTTAATTATATAGCAACTGTTCACGCACCCCCGATTTTTGCCGAAAACAACCTAAAACCCTACCAGGGATTGAAACCCAAAATTAAGGAGCTAACAGGGGCAAAACCTAGTGCCGAAAACAACCTAAAACCCTACCAGGGATTGAAACCAGCAATTCCAAAAGCTGTAGCATCAAACTTATGGCCGAAAACAACCTAAAACCCTACCAGGGATTGAAACAAATTACTAGCAGAAATCGGAAAAAGACCGTTAGGCCGAAAACAACCTAAAACCCTACCAGGGATTGAAACCTTTTAATCTTTTCGCCTAAAGTTCCTGGTGCGCCGCCGAAAACAACCTAAAACCCTACCAGGGATTGAAACCCTGGTGCGCCAGACATAGCACCTAGCCCATTTGGCCGAAAACAACCTAAAACCCTACCAGGGATTGAAACACCAGCGGCGCTGACGATATTATTCCAAAAGCGCCGAAAACAACCTAAAACCCTACCAGGGATTGAAACAAAAATTATAAGGAGTAAAAGGGATGCTTGACCAAAGCCGAAAACAACCTAAAACCCTACCAGGGATTGAAACCGCCCGTTCCTTGAGCCTTGCTCGCAACCCTTACGCCGAAAACAACCTAAAACCCTACCAGGGATTGAAACACAAAATATGCTTCTATTCTCATTTCTTTGACACGCCGAAAACAACCTAAAACCCTACCAGGGATTGAAACACCACTTCTCTAGGGTTTCCAAATGTGGCGTTGAGCCGAAAACAACCTAAAACCCTACCAGGGATTGAAACGTGTGAAATGCCCGTGAGAAATTGTCTTAAGCCGGGCCGAAAACAACCTAAAACCCTACCAGGGATTGAAACTTAATTTTTTGACTTCTGCCCATAAAACAGCTAGCAGCCGAAAACAACCTAAAACCCTACCAGGGATTGAAACAAGGCTTTCTGAAGGATCTTCCCAATCCTCCAGCCGAAAACAACCTAAAACCCTACCAGGGATTGAAACCCTCTCCCTTGTACCAGGAGGACGGTAAGTAAGGCCGAAAACAACCTAAAACCCTACCAGGGATTGAAACAAACTCCCATTTAGACTCTGTACCGTGCAGTGCGTTGCCGAAAACAACCTAAAACCCTACCAGGGATTGAAACACACCCCTTAACTGGTAATCAGATTTAGAGTGAAGCCGAAAACAACCTAAAACCCTACCAGGGATTGAAACCAGTAATGAGCCGATCGCACTGATTGAACCCACAGCCGAAAACAACCTAAAACCCTACCAGGGATTGAAACGAAGATATTTTTCATGGGCATCTACAATCTTTTGGCCGAAAACAACCTAAAACCCTACCAGGGATTGAAACTTAAGCGATAGTCTAGATAGTTTGGTATGTTCTGGTAGCCGAAAACAACCTAAAACCCTACCAGGGATTGAAACCTACAGCTTTAGCAAAATCAGCATAACTTGCTATGCCGAAAACAACCTAAAACCCTACCAGGGATTGAAACTCCTGTGTTTTCCTTGATTCTTATACAATAACTGATATGCCGAAAACAACCTAAAACCCTACCAGGGATTGAAACGTATATTTTGGCTTCTTCACCTGCGTATATAATCAATCCATGCCGAAAACAACCTAAAACCCTACCAGGGATTGAAACATTGGCCGCGATGTGGAAACTGTAATTCGGGCAAATCCGCAAGGCCGAAAACAACCTAAAACCCTACCAGGGATTGAAACTATTAGAATTGAACTTTTTCTCCCATTCCTCACGCCGAAAACAACCTAAAACCCTACCAGGGATTGAAACAAATATTTAATCCACAATTTTCAGCCTCCTGCTCCATGCCGAAAACAACCTAAAACCCTACCAGGGATTGAAACCTGCAATTTCCCCTACAACAGACTCTACAATTGAGCCGAAAACAACCTAAAACCCTACCAGGGATTGAAACATCTGCACAAGACCTTCTTGATGAAGGGCATACATTGCCGAAAACAACCTAAAACCCTACCAGGGATTGAAACAATAGCCCTGTACCAGGTTGCATACTTCATTGGATTTCGCCGAAAACAACCTAAAACCCTACCAGGGATTGAAACACTAGAGGCTGAAGAAGCAGTTTTTGAGGCAGAGCCGAAAACAACCTAAAACCCTACCAGGGATTGAAACGGCGACAGAGCGAACCTTGCGGGGAACTTCTGACTTGCCGAAAACAACCTAAAACCCTACCAGGGATTGAAACAATACATCTGACGCTATGTGCTGACAATCAATTTCTGCCGAAAACAACCTAAAACCCTACCAGGGATTGAAACTTCGTTTATACACAGCTCGTTTTTTCATTGAAAAGCCGAAAACAACCTAAAACCCTACCAGGGATTGAAACGAGTTCGCGCCATTTGATAGGCAGATTCAGCAGCGCCGAAGGCCGAAAACAACCTAAAACCCTACCAGGGATTGAAACTTCTAGCGACATTTGGAGAAGAAATTCTCCACGAGAGCCGAAAACAACCTAAAACCCTACCAGGGATTGAAACGTCGATCGAGCGACTTTTGAGCAACGATAACAGGGCCGAAAACAACCTAAAACCCTACCAGGGATTGAAACAAGTTTGAAAATAACTACTGGGAGTCGCGAGAGCAATCTCGCCGAAAACAACCTAAAACCCTACCAGGGATTGAAACGCAAACCAGGACACGGGATGCTAGTAGTTGGAGCGCCGAAAACAACCTAAAACCCTACCAGGGATTGAAACATCTAGCGCTATCAAAAGCTTGCCAGTTGATAGTCGATCGCCGAAAACAACCTAAAACCCTACCAGGGATTGAAACTTAAGTGTATTTGTATAAGTGCTTTTCCAGGTTGTCGGCGACACGCCGAAAACAACCTAAAACCCTACCAGGGATTGAAACGGTTTTCCCTTGAAACGGATACCTTTGCGCCGATCGAGCGCCGAAAACAACCTAAAACCCTACCAGGGATTGAAACCTTGAATCGATAATCCTTTTGAACGTAGCAAGCGGTCTAGCCGAAAACAACCTAAAACCCTACCAGGGATTGAAACTGATAGAGCTAGAGGACGGTAAGGTATTCGAGCTAGAGCCGAAAACAACCTAAAACCCTACCAGGGATTGAAACTCATCCAGTCATACACTTGGTCTTCGCTTCCGTTTAGCCGAAAACAACCTAAAACCCTACCAGGGATTGAAACAGTAAATTTACCCCACCCGTTTGAACTTGATCTAGGCCGAAAACAACCTAAAACCCTACCAGGGATTGAAACTCATATTTTCAAATCACTTCGATAGTGAGTGAGGAGCCGAAAACAACCTAAAACCCTACCAGGGATTGAAACTTACTGTGTACTCTTCATTTTCTACTTCGGCGTAGCCGAAAACGCCGAAAACAACCTAAAACCCTACCAGGGATTGAAACCAGTTGATTGATTGGGTAAATCATTCCCTGATGCAGGCCGAAAACAACCTAAAACCCTACCAGGGATTGAAACTTTCGGTTTCTAGCGTCTAGCCCGGTGTAGTTGGGCCGAAAACAACCTAAAACCCTACCAGGGATTGAAACCGCTACCGCCATCAATTCCATGCAAACTATCGAAATGCCGAAAACAACCTAAAACCCTACCAGGGATTGAAACAATAGCGTGTTTCTTGCGGGTATTCTTAATAGTAATGCCGAAAACAACCTAAAACCCTACCAGGGATTGAAACGAGCAACAGGGAATAATTAGTGATTGTTATTCACTCTCGCCGAAAACAACCTAAAACCCTACCAGGGATTGAAACATATCACGCTAATGATGATTTAATTAAATGGTATTCAGCCGAAAACAACCTAAAACCCTACCAGGGATTGAAACGTAGGAGATTACGTTAATCTCAAATAATCTCTCATCGCCGAAAACAACCTAAAACCCTACCAGGGATTGAAACATATCATCCATAATAAAGACTGATGATATTACCCTTGCCGAAAACAACCTAAAACCCTACCAGGGATTGAAACCTTATTAACTCGATATTAAATACAGAAACAGTGCGCCGAAAACAACCTAAAACCCTACCAGGGATTGAAACAGCATAACCTTCATCAAGTTCACCGCCGGATAATGGCCGAAAACAACCTAAAACCCTACCAGGGATTGAAACTCGACATCGGTAATGTACCGGGTTTTATGATTCTCGCCGAAAACAACCTAAAACCCTACCAGGGATTGAAACGGAATCCTTACAGTATATGGATTTAACGCCTACGCCGAAAACAACCTAAAACCCTACCAGGGATTGAAACGCCACCTTTCCAACTTTCTCAGGAGCTTTGCCCAGCATTGCCGAAAACAACCTAAAACCCTACCAGGGATTGAAACAAAACAAAAACTGTACGATATCCTTGTTGACCAAGAGCCGAAAACAACCTAAAACCCTACCAGGGATTGAAACATCGTTGCGACAATAGGTGGATACTGGGCCCAGGCCGAAAACAACCTAAAACCCTACCAGGGATTGAAACCAAATCCTATCTTTGCTCCGCTAGCAAATAACCAGTCAAGCCGAAAACAACCTAAAACCCTACCAGGGATTGAAACGAAACAGAAACATCGAAAACCTTGACACTTCACGAAAGCCGAAAACAACCTAAAACCCTACCAGGGATTGAAACGTCTTGATACCGCTTGGCGGATACAATTTCAGCGCTAAGCCGAAAACAACCTAAAACCCTACCAGGGATTGAAACATTGGCCTAGTTGGGGAAACTGTAATTCGGGCAGCCGAAAACAACCTAAAACCCTACCAGGGATTGAAACTCTACACAGAATTTTCCGATCGATCGGCCCTGGCTCGCCGAAAACAACCTAAAACCCTACCAGGGATTGAAACCGACTTCTAACTCTCTAATTCGCTGAGATTTTTTAACGCCGAAAACAACCTAAAACCCTACCAGGGATTGAAACTGGAGAAAAAGTTGAGTTTTGTTGGGTTGACGAAAACAGCCGAAAACAACCTAAAACCCTACCAGGGATTGAAACATCAATATTAGTCTGCGAACGAATTGCCTTTATTAACGCCGAAAACAACCTAAAACCCTACCAGGGATTGAAACTTTTATAAACCAGTGGGATTGCCGCCGACAGCCGTAAAGACTGCCGAAAACAACCTAAAACCCTACCAGGGATTGAAACACGATAATCATCGACAAGCTTTACAAAAACGTATCCAGCCGAAAACAACCTAAAACCCTACCAGGGATTGAAACGCAGAAGAAGAAAATCCTTCTAAACCAACAAACAAATGCCGAAAACAACCTAAAACCCTACCAGGGATTGAAACTCAATTTGCCCGTGCTTCCAAACATAGAGCTAAGGCCGAAAACAACCTAAAACCCTACCAGGGATTGAAACGCATCACTGGTATAAAAAAACCAATAATCAGTGCCAGGCCGAAAACAACCTAAAACCCTACCAGGGATTGAAACTACTCCTAAACTAGAAACTAGAAACCTAAATCAAGCCGAAAACAACCTAAAACCCTACCAGGGATTGAAACTCGAGTAAAGCTTTAGAAAAATCACCATCATTTCGCCGAAAACAACCTAAAACCCTACCAGGGATTGAAACTTTCTGAGGAGCGCGTAAACCGGCTGCCGCCTTTCCGCCGAAAACAACCTAAAACCCTACCAGGGATTGAAACCACAAGATTTAGCTAAGGTTGTCACCGATTTTTATCATGCCGAAAACAACCTAAAACCCTACCAGGGATTGAAACGAGGCCGAACAATACGGCGTTACCGTGACCTTTTACGCCGAAAACAACCTAAAACCCTACCAGGGATTGAAACTCCAATTAACGGTTCCATCGCTTAAAGAGATAAGCCGAAAACAACCTAAAACCCTACCAGGGATTGAAACTTCTTCTTGACCGATTCAACCGGCACCGGCAATCCGCCGAAAACAACCTAAAACCCTACCAGGGATTGAAACACCGGTACAGGGCTGCCAGCGGGAACGATAGTTAAGCCGAAAACAACCTAAAACCCTACCAGGGATTGAAACGAACAGGAGTGTTAACAGTAGAAGGAGCGATCGCTTGGCCGAAAACAACCTAAAACCCTACCAGGGATTGAAACGACCCTGATATAAATACGGCCGCTGAAGTATTAAATTTCTAGCGCCGAAAACAACCTAAAACCCTACCAGGGATTGAAACCGCGTGGTGTCAGGGGTCGGTTGTCCATGTGATTGCCGAAAACAACCTAAAACCCTACCAGGGATTGAAACCTTAGAAAATAAGAATCGTTCTCACTATGATATCAGAAAAGCCGAAAACAACCTAAAACCCTACCAGGGATTGAAACCGGGCCGCGATGCGACGCTACGGACAATCACAATGCCGAAAACAACCTAAAACCCTACCAGGGATTGAAACTCGACAAAGCCATGTAAGCAATAGCTGTAAAAATCCGCCGAAAACAACCTAAAACCCTACCAGGGATTGAAACGGAGCTTTTGCCACAGCGCTACACTTTGCAGGCGAAGGCCGAAAACAACCTAAAACCCTACCAGGGATTGAAACCGGCCACTTTATCCACTAATTTGCGAAGTTCAGCAGCCGAAAACAACCTAAAACCCTACCAGGGATTGAAACACAATCCCCCGCAGCGCATCTCGTTCTATCTCATCCCGTGCCGAAAACAACCTAAAACCCTACCAGGGATTGAAACTATTATCTCAGGAACCAGAACAGCCAAAACGTAAAGCCGAAAACAACCTAAAACCCTACCAGGGATTGAAACCCAGACAGCAGACGAGAAACCAGACTCTATCAAATAGAGCCGAAAACAACCTAAAACCCTACCAGGGATTGAAACTATGTAAGTTATCTTAAATCAAGAATACGAAACGGCCGAAAACAACCTAAAACCCTACCAGGGATTGAAACCGCTGCTATTAATAAAAAGAAGCAATCCAAGTACGGCCGAAAACAACCTAAAACCCTACCAGGGATTGAAACGCGGTCGAGAAGCTTAGGCAAAAGTGGGAGTCCCTAAAATCGCCGAAAACAACCTAAAACCCTACCAGGGATTGAAACCCTAAATCAAGTTTCTTTAAGAATGTGACAATTGGTGTTGCCGAAAACAACCTAAAACCCTACCAGGGATTGAAACCAAAGGGCTGGACAAATTAGTGCTGTACGACAATCTGCCGAAAACAACCTAAAACCCTACCAGGGATTGAAACTTTATTCTCACTTCTATAATTGCTTTATGAAAAGAGCCGAAAACAACCTAAAACCCTACCAGGGATTGAAACTTTATTCTCACTTCTATAATTGCTTTATGAAAAGATTTAGCCGAAAACAACCTAAAACCCTACCAGGGATTGAAACGTTTCACTTTGGGGGGAAGCAGAGATTTAAAGAAGCCGAAAACAACCTAAAACCCTACCAGGGATTGAAACTTCCCGAAGCAAATCGGGATGATGCTACGGGTTACAGCCGAAAACAACCTAAAACCCTACCAGGGATTGAAACAAAAGATATACGACAGGAACAGTCAAGGGCGTTTATGCCGAAAACAACCTAAAACCCTACCAGGGATTGAAACAACACCTTTACTGAATCGGCGGGCATCCCTCAACAGCCGAAAACAACCTAAAACCCTACCAGGGATTGAAACAGCCCTCTGCTACTGGCGCGGCCGCATCAACTTTGCCGAAAACAACCTAAAACCCTACCAGGGATTGAAACTAATTGGCTTTTCTACGGTGGGAGACGGGGGAAGGCCGAAAACAACCTAAAACCCTACCAGGGATTGAAACCGTTACCGAGCCTGAGCATGGATCGAGCCAAATTTGCGCCGAAAACAACCTAAAACCCTACCAGGGATTGAAACTTGATAGCAGCCTGTTGATTATCTATAACCCCTGTGCCGAAAACAACCTAAAACCCTACCAGGGATTGAAACTTGAACTATTTTTAACTGATCGTTAGCGCTTTTTTGCCGAAAACAACCTAAAACCCTACCAGGGATTGAAACCTATTAAAGATTTACTCAAGAAGCCGTTACCAAAAGAGCCGAAAACAACCTAAAACCCTACCAGGGATTGAAACTTCTCTAAGTAGTCTGGAACCTGTGAATAAATAGGGCCGAAAACAACCTAAAACCCTACCAGGGATTGAAACACTGGCTACAAGTGCAAGACGGCAAGGGGATTGAGGCCGAAAACAACCTAAAACCCTACCAGGGATTGAAACTTTTTGCAATACCAGGAGAACTCAAGCCGCTCATTCGCCGAAAACAACCTAAAACCCTACCAGGGATTGAAACGAAACCGTTATCCGCGCTCTGAGAAATTCTAAGGCTGCCGAAAACAACCTAAAACCCTACCAGGGATTGAAACTGCTGAATGGCTTTATGGAATTACTGAGCAGCTCGCCGAAAACAACCTAAAACCCTACCAGGGATTGAAACCTGTAGACATTGTAGACAGCACTGTAGACAGCATTGAGCCGAAAACAACCTAAAACCCTACCAGGGATTGAAACCGGAACATTCCCCATGCCATAAGCAGTGCTAATCAGCCGAAAACAACCTAAAACCCTACCAGGGATTGAAACGAAATTAAAAGCCTCAGTCCTCCTGCAAGTTTAGGCCGAAAACAACCTAAAACCCTACCAGGGATTGAAACTAGCGCTGGGGTTAATGCTGCTTTAGCTGAATTTTTCGGCCGAAAACAACCTAAAACCCTACCAGGGATTGAAACGCATTCAGTTTTCATGGTTCGGGATAACTAATTTGCCGAAAACAACCTAAAACCCTACCAGGGATTGAAACTGAATTGGCGATCGAAAAGCTGCACCGCGTCCGGCTAAGCCGAAAACAACCTAAAACCCTACCAGGGATTGAAACGATTGTCCTGGGCGCAAAGGTGAATTTGAAGATTTTTGGCCGAAAACAACCTAAAACCCTACCAGGGATTGAAACCGATCTGAATCGGTAGCCAACGACGCTTACACTCGGCCGAAAACAACCTAAAACCCTACCAGGGATTGAAACTTTCGGTACGCCTGCCGCCACATCTGATAATGCTTGCCGAAAACAACCTAAAACCCTACCAGGGATTGAAACTTGGGCGATCGCCGATCGGCTCGCCGAAAAGTTGGCTGGCCGAAAACAACCTAAAACCCTACCAGGGATTGAAACGGCTACTTTTCCCTAAGTCCCCAAAGAATTTAGCAGCCGAAAACAACCTAAAACCCTACCAGGGATTGAAACCTCTTTTTGCAAACCATCAATCAACTTAATTAATGCCGAAAACAACCTAAAACCCTACCAGGGATTGAAACCTGAATCATTTAATCCTGCGGAAATGTCACCTCGCCGAAAACAACCTAAAACCCTACCAGGGATTGAAACGACAACTTCGGCAACAATTAGTTCTACTATCAATACGCCGAAAACAACCTAAAACCCTACCAGGGATTGAAACAGACCAAATAGAGGTTGATGGAATGCTAGAGGCTCTGTACGTGCCGAAAACAACCTAAAACCCTACCAGGGATTGAAACGATAACCCTACTGGTATCTACCCCTGTTGGTAGGCCGAAAACAACCTAAAACCCTACCAGGGATTGAAACTTTTAAGGTTGTTGCAGCGAAAGCTCCGGTGGCCAAAGAGCGCCGAAAACAACCTAAAACCCTACCAGGGATTGAAACTCTGCAATCGCATTTTCGAGCAAAGCTTCTAAGCCGAAAACAACCTAAAACCCTACCAGGGATTGAAACTCTGCAATCGCATTTTCGAGCAAAGCTTCTAAGCCGAAAACAACCTAAAACCCTACCAGGGATTGAAACATCAGGCGATCGCACTCAATCGGTGAAAGTATTTCGAGCCGAAAACAACCTAAAACCCTACCAGGGATTGAAACCGATCGCCCGTACATTCTCAAGCTTCCAGGCATAGCGCCCAGCCGAAAACAACCTAAAACCCTACCAGGGATTGAAACGGCACATCGCTGGCCATGCTACAAAATCCACATCGCCGAAAACAACCTAAAACCCTACCAGGGATTGAAACCTCGCAGCTATCCATCTCCTTACTCATCTCCTAGGCCTTAAACAAGTTTACTTCCAACACTTGTCACAGTACAGGTGGTGCTCATCGATAATCTCACATTTGATAAAAGTGCTCCGATTCAGGAATTGATTCAAACAGCAGGGTGTAGACTATTATATTTACCCCCATACTCTCCAGAGTTTAACAAAATTGAACAAAGAAGAGTCTTGGCTAAAAAGTCAAAATCGTAAACAGCTTGATGAGTTTGATTGCTTACATTTTGGCGACCCTTGGATGTCTTGCGCCTTGCGTCCTAACACCGGCCGTTGCTAAATGTAATTTCCCAGATTCTTCAGTTGACAAAACCTCAAAATTATGACCACTCAAACAACTTCTCCACTCCTACTCAGTCCCTTCAAAATCGGAGATTTATCCTTAAAAAACCGGGTACTCATGGCACCCATGACCAGAGCCAGAGCCGGTGAAGCGCGGATGCCCAACGCCTTGATGGCAGAGTATTACACTCAGCGAGCCTCCGCTGGTTTAATCATTACAGAAGCCACAGTGGTTTCTACTCAAGCTAATGGTTGGCTCAATACCCCCGGTATTTATTCAGACGAGCAAGGCGAAGCTTGGAAACAAATTGTGACTGCGGTTCATGCCCACGAAACGCCGATTTTCATGCAGCTTTGGCACTGCGGACGAGCTTCCCACAGTAGTTTTCATCAAAACAATCAATTGCCAGTTGCAGCCTCTGCCATCAAAATAAACGGAGAAGGAATTCATACCCCTCTAGGCAAACAACCCTACGAAACTCCCCGCGCTCTAGAAACCGATGAAATCTCCCTGGTTGTAGAAGATTATCGCAAGGCGGCAGAACGAGCAAAAATGGCAGGTTTTGACGGTGTAGAAATTCACGCGGCAAACGGCTATCTCATTGACACATTCCTGCAAACCAAAACCAATCACCGCACTGATTCCTATGGCGGCACAGTTGAAAATCGCTACCGTTTTCTTAAGGAAATTGTCGAGGCAATAATCACAGTATATCCGGCAAACAGAGTGGGAGTTAGACTTTCTCCCAACGGTGTTTACAATGACATGGGTTCTCCCAGTTACCGCGAAGATTTTCTGTATTTCGCGAAGCAGTTAAATGCCTATGATTTAGCTTACCTGCACTTGGTAGACGGTCTGGCATTTGGCTTTCACGAATTGGGAACGCCGATGATGATAGGAGAGTTTCGCGATGTGTTTGCAGGGCCGCTCGTCGGCAACTGCGGATATACTCAAGAACAGGCTGAAACGGCCCTGAGCAGCAAACTTGCCGATTTAATAGCTTTTGGTCGGGATTTTATCAGCAATCCTGACTTGGTAGAGCGTTTTACTAATGGTTGGCCGCTCAATCCGCCTGCTGAAGTCGGCGTCTGGTATTCTTTTGGGCCTGAAGGTTATATCGATTTTCCTACCTATAGCAATCCTAAATCATTTGCATAATTATTGTAGGGGCAATCCCACGCCCGGTTGCCCGATAGATAGGGGGTAGGCACGGGGAGTAGGGGTAGCACTACCCCTACAAATGTATCTGAATCATTTAGGATTGCTATATCAGGAACCAGCAGCTATTTCTTAGTTGAGTTTTTAGGGGCGGGTTTATCAATAAATACCGAGTAAGTGCATCATAGAGAATGGTCAACCCGCCCCTAATATCATGTCCGGTCAATTAACCATGATTCCTGTATGGGCGGGTTCACCAAGATATTGAATACAAACGGGAAAATCTGTAAACCCGCCCCGGTCTTTAATCGCGGTCAATCGATTGGACATGATATAAAAGATGTATGGTTAATTTCTCCAAATAAGAGTCGGAGTTGGACTCATATTTAATTTTCATCCCCCGTTGAAAACGAGTATTTATTATTTGTAAAAACACTTCTTATGGCTCCTGCCTCCCGTCCCCTGCCTCCTGCCCCCTGCCTCCCCTCTCCTGCCTCCAATTTCTAGCTTGGCTGCAAAAGTGAGAGGCTCCCAGTTGAGATCGAGAACGTTTCCCCATATCCTAATAACCATAGGGTACTTCAAAACATCCAAGCTGCTAGCTCAGCGTTTGAGTGCCTGAAAAAAATCCATAGCGGAAGCGCTTTTAACAAGATGGCACAAAATCACAAATCAACGGTTATCATTACCGGCGCTTCCTCCGGCGTCGGTTTGTACGGCGCGAAAGCTCTCGCAGACAAGGGATGGCACGTAGTCATGGCCTGTCGGGACGTGCGGAAAGCCGGAGACGCCGCGCGAGAGTTGGGCATACCTGAAGGCAGTTTCTCCATCATGGAGATTGACTTGGGCGATTTGGAGAGCGTGCGCCGGTTTGCTCGCGCATTTAAAGCCAGCGGCCGGCCTCTGGACGCTTTGGTGTGCAACGCCGCCATTTATATGCCTTTGATTAAGGAACCGCTGCGGAGCCCGGAGGGTTACGAGTTGACGATGACTACCAATCACCTGGGTCATTTCCTGCTGTGCAACCTGATGATGGAAAATATGAAGCCTTCCTATTATTCCGATGCCAGAATCGTGATTTTGGGAACCGTGACTCACAATCCAGACGAGTTGGGCGGGAAGATTCCGCCGCGCCCGGATTTGGGCAAGTTTGAGGGTTTTGAAGCGGGTTTCAAAGACCCGATTTCGATGGTTGATGGCAAGAAGTTTGAACCGGTCAAGGCTTACAAAGATAGCAAAGTTTGCAATGTGCTGACGATGCGGGAATTGCACCGCCGCTTTCACGAATCCACGGGGATTACTTTCACTTCGCTGTATCCGGGATGCGTCGCGGATACGCCGCTTTTCCGCAACCACTATCCTTTGTTTCAGAAGCTGTTCCCGCTGTTTCAGAAGAATATCACCGGGGGTTACGTGTCGCAGGAGTTGGCGGGGGAAAGGCTGGCGATGGTGGTTGCCGATCCAGAATACAAGCAATCTGGGGCTTATTGGAGTTGGGGAAATCGCCAGAAAAAAGATGGTAAGTCTTTTGTGCAAAAGGTTTCTCCCCAGGCCCGCGATGATGAAAAAGGCGAGCGGATGTGGGAGTTGAGCGCTAAGTTGGTGGGATTGACTGACGGCGCTCAAATGGGTGCTGCGGCTGGTGCGGGCCGGTCTGCATAATTCATTACCAACCCCCTTTATCAGGCTTGGCGGTTGAAACGGCGTCTACGCACAGGATGTGGGTAGACGCGGACTCCATAATAAAGGGGGTATTACAGTCGGATTTGGGATGATGCACCACAATCAAAGAAACCGGCTTTTTTAGTGGCTATGCGCGTTGTAACTCACATCTTCCACCATTCTCAAGAACGGGCAAGATGCCCGTTCCACAAGAGATGACTTTTCTTCTTGTGGAACAGGCATCTTGCCTGTTCATAAAAAGATTATTGAGGATGGTGTCCGAGCTCATTGCACCATTCTCAAGAACGGGCAAGATGCCCGTTCCACAAGAGATGAATTTTCTTCTTGTGGAACAGGCATCTTGCCTGTTCATAAAAAGATTATTGAGAATGGTGCAATATCTCAGTTGTAGCGCGTTTCTGGTTTACCCTGGTGTCCAGGACTGTTCTGGTCGCTGCTTTAGCATGAAAGCGTAGGTTTTGCAACTAAAAAATTTTGGTTTTTTTTACGGTTTACGATCGACTTACACGATATTTTTTCGGATAAGAACCTGGTTGATGCGTAAGTGTTGGGAAATGAACAGCCGTCGATCGACCTTTTGGTTTGTAGCCGTCGCCGAAACTGTTGGCTGCGACGGCTGTTTCTTTTTTTTGCTGTTAAGATTGATTTTTACTTGAGGGTGCTCTATTGCGGAAAATATTTTCACCCAATTATTCGAGATAATTAGATTCTATGGCTTGTCGCTCGCAAAAAATATTTTTATTCGCTGGTATTTTGGGGTTAGTTGTGTTAGCAAAACCAGCGAAAACATCCGCTAGCACAGTTGAAATTTTGACCTCAAATGTTGAGGATTTGGCAGCAGTTAGCAGCAGAGGCGATCGAGCTTTCCTTCCCGATACTAATCTTGACAAACGCCAAGAATTGCCCGTAAAAGACGAGGAAACGCAGTTACCCGCTGAATCAGAACACCCGGTGGCGGCGGAAACTCCCGACTTACCGCCTTCCTCGGCAAATTCAGTCGATGTGACATCTTACACCATTCTCAAGAACAGGCAAGATGCCTGTTCCACAACGAGTGAGTTTGATTGTGGGGTGGGCATAGAGCCCGCCGGTAACAGGCTTATTGACAAGGGTGCAACATCTCAGACCGTTAGCGAAGCCCTCGGAGAGGATCGCACATTTAGCACAAAAACTCAAGAAACCGAGCTTTTTAACTCAGATCAAAAACTAGAAGAAAGTATTGACAGAAAAAAAATTGAATTGGGTATCGATCGAGCCTCGCAACTCAGCCAACTGCCCAACCCAATTCTGCCGCGAGAACCAGAATTACCAGCTCCTGAGCCGCCGCAACCCCCTGCGCCGTCTCCCCTCCCACCAGCCCCGCTAACACCTGTTCCCGGCGATGATAGACCGGGGATTATAGGTACAATTAGGGTCGATCGCTTTGAATTTGAGGGCAACACAGCCTTTAGCGATCGCGAACTCGCAGAAGTTACGCAACAGTTTGCCGGCCGCGAAATCACCTTTGCCGAACTGATCGCAGCCGAAGCAGCCGTCACTCAAAAATATGTAGCCGCCGGATACATCAATTCCGGCGCTGTAATCATCGCCAACCAAACCTTTCCGAGAGAAGGAGGTGTGGTGAAAATGCGGATTGTAGAAGGCGGATTAGATGAAATTGTGATTACTGGAAACAGGCGCTTAAATTCAAATTACGTGCGATCGCGCCTAGAACGTGCTACCAGACGGCCCCTCAACCGATCTCGCTTGCTGGAAGCCTTGCAACTGCTGCAACTCGACCCCTTAATTGGCAATATTTCCGCCGAATTGCAAGCCGGAAGCCGCCCGGAAAACAGCCGCTTAGAAGTGCGGGTAAAAGAAGCAGACAGCTTTAGCGCTGAAGTGTTTGCAGACAACAATCGATCGCCCAGCGTCGGCAGTTTTCGGCGCGGTGTTCGCATCAATCAAGCAAATTTGCTCGGTTTGGGCGACGGATTAGAGGTATCTTATGCTAACACCGACGGCAGCAACGAATTCAACGGCAGCTACACAGTCCCCGTCAACGCGCGTAACGGCACGATTGGGTTCGCTGCGAGTGCTGCTAGCACCAATATCATCGAGGAACCGTTTGATGCTGCACAAATTGAGGGGAAATCGCGGACTTACGAGTTAACTTACCGCCAGCCGATTGTCGAAAAGCCCGATCGCACTTTGGCCTTGGGACTGAGTTTTTCGCGGCAAGAAAGCGATACATTCCTGTCAGGGGAACGATTTGCGCTTTCGGCGGGAGCAAATGAGCGCGGCGAAACGCGGGTTTCGGCTGTGCGGTTTTTTCAAGAATACGTGCAGCGGACTTCCAACCAAGTGTTCGCGGCGCGATCGCAATTCTCCCTCGGCACTAATCTGTTCGGCGCTACTGCGAACGATAGCGGCCCTGACAGCAGTTTTCTGGCGTGGCGCGGCCAAGCCCAGTACGTGCGGCTGCTAGCGCCAGAAACCTTGCTGATTGTGCGTTCTGACATTCAATTAGCCGATCGCCCCCTGCTTTCCCTCGAACAAATTGGGATCGGTGGCGTTCAAAGTGTGCGCGGATACCGCCAAGATTTGCTGTTAACTGATAGCGGTGCGATCGCGTCTGCAGAAGTGCGAATTCCGGTTTGGCGTGTCCCGGAAGTCGAAGGATTGTTGCAAGTGGCTCCGTTTATCGATTTTGGGTTAGGATGGAACCATTCAGGAGAAAAGCCGAATCCTGACTCGGATAAACTGCTGGGTGCAGGTTTGGGGCTTATTTGGCAGATGGGCGATCGGTTGAATGTGCGTCTCGACTATGGTATTCCTTTGATAAATGCTCGATCGGGCGATCGAACTTTGCAGGAAAAAGGCATCTACTTTCGGATTAATTACTTTGGTTTCTAGCTAGTTGTGGCTGGGGTTGAAACCCCTGTATCCTAGCGGAATTCCACCGCTAGAACGATTAAATATAGTTCATACCAATTTTTTATGAGGTTGCATAGAATCCGATCCCCCCTAGCCAAGAGGGCGGGCACGGGGAGTAGGGGTCGCACCGCCCCTACAAAGGGGGGGACAAGATTCTTCTCAAAGTCAACCCCTACTCCCCTTCTTAAGGGGGATTTAGGGGGATCGAGATATGTGCAACTTCACATTAAATTGCTATCAGCTAATTCCATGCTCTACTTCAATCTAATATTAATTCCGGTTAGCTTGGAATGATTTAACCGCAGAGAACGCAGAGAACGCAGAGGAAGGGAAGAGAGATGAATAATTCCGATAAAGTGCGGATTAGATATAATATCAAATCCGCACTTCATCGGAATAGTAAATTCCAGTTCACTGTTCACGGCGTCAACAGTCAACAGTCAACCGTCAACACTCAACATCATTCCGGTGTTACCGGAAATGATATAAAATCTCAACTCTCAAATCTCAAATCTCAAGTCTCAATTGTATAACTTAGTTAACACAAGAGGGCTGGTTTTATGGTTCAGACAAAAACTAAAATAACATTTGCAGAGTTTCTCGAAAAGTACCCAGACGGATCTGGTATCTACGAACTTGTAAATGGGGAGATTGTCAAAGTGGAAGCAACCAGGGCTCATAAAAATGTGGCACGATTTCTAGTATTTGGCTTTAACGATGAAATCAGGCGTTTGGGACTTGACTATATCGTTGACAAAGATATAGTTTTCAGAACTGTAACAGCTTCAGGACAAGAACAAGGCAGAAATCCTGATGTCGGCGTGGTTAAGGCATCAGTATGGAACAGTAATGTACGTGGCTACGGAGCCCTTACCGAACCTATCGAATTAGCAGTAGAAGTTGCCTCTACTAACTGGGAAGACGACTATGTAGATAAGCTAGATGAGTATCAAAGGCTCGGCATTTGTGAGTATTGGATAGTGGACTATTTAGCCATTGCTTCTAGGGCTTATCTAGGCAATCCCAAAATTCCCACCGTTTTCGTTTACTCTTTGGAAAATGGCAGTTATTTAGTTCAAAGTTTTAGAGGTAATGAGCGCATTATCTCTAAAAATTTTCCCGAACTAGAAATCACGGTTGAGCAACTTGTACTCAGCAGCCAAATTCAAAAGATTTAGAGCAACGAGATGAGATTACACCGATAAACTTTATCCTGGAAAGAGTGTTTTTATGTCTCCCTTGCATTACTCGTTACTATTTGCACCATTCTCAAGAACAGGCAAGATGCCTGTTCCACAAAGAGTAGATTTTATTATGGGGAGTAGGGGTTGGGCATCTAGCCGGGCCGTAAGTTACTCCCTACTGTTTGCCTTCCTGTTGCTATTTCCCACTTCCGCGATCGCCCAAATCATTCCCGATAATACCCTGGGCCCGGAAAGTTCCCGCACAGTTCCCGATACTATCAATAACATACCCTCAGATAGAATCACTGGCGGAGCAACACGCGGCGTTAATTTATTTCACAGCTTGCGGGAATTCAACATTGGTGAAGGGCGGGGAGCTTATTTTGAAAATCCCAGCGGAATTTCTAATATTTTTACCCGCGTTACGGGCCCCAACTCCTCAAATATTTTAGGGACTCTGGGAGTTTTGGGAAACGGCAATTTATTCTTAATTAATCCGAAAGGAATTGTATTCGGGCCGAACGCTCGGTTAGATGTGCGCGGATCTTTTCTGGCTGGAACTGCCGACAGCATTGTATTTAATAACGGCTTTGAATTTAGCAGCGCCAATCCCCAAGCAGCGCCGCTATTGACGGTTAATATTCCGGTGGGTTTGAGATTTCGAGAGAATCCCGGCGCAATTGTCAACACTTCCAGTGTCACCCAAGTTATTCAAGACACAACAATTCCAGTCGGTTTGGCAGTTCCTCCCGGTCAAACCTTAGCACTGGTAGGAGGAGATTTAATCTTTAACAATGGTTTTGCCAGCGCTTTTAGTGGCAATATTCAATTAGGAAGTGTGGCAAGTCCGGGTTTGGTAAGCTTCAACATCACGCCCATAGGATTAGGTTTAGATTATACAAATGTTGCCAATTTTGGCAACATTGAATTATCAGGTTTATCGGCGGTGACAGCGAGCGGGCCCGGTGGGGGCGCGATCGCACTCCGGGGAGGAAATGTGATTTTGCGCGATCGATCGAGCCTAGTCTCCGATACCTTGGGAAACATTGACGGCCGCGGCATCAATATCGAAGCAGCACGATTTAGCCTTTTCGATCGAGCCTTTGTCGGCTCCACCACTACCGGAAGCGGAGCCGGAGGCCCGATCAATGTCCGAACCGCCGAGAATATAGAACTCAAGGGAATAGGATTTGAGAACTTTCGGCGACGGCTTCTCGATCGTGCTGCAGCACAAGAGCCGGGAGATATCACCGAGCGCGAAAGCAGCATCATTACCGGAACCCTCGGTGCCGGCAGATCCGGGGAGATCGCGATCGACACGAAACGATTAACTCTCCGAGACGGATCGGTAATACTCAACCCTACACTCGGTACGGGAGACGGCTCTGGTGTGACAATTAGAGCCTCTGAATCGGTAGAAATAAATGCCTCCGGGCTGTTGACCACAACTTTTAACAGCGGAAATGCAGGCAGTATCGCTATCGAAACCGGTCAACTGAGTGTCACCGACGGAGCCATCGTCTCACCCTCGACTTTTGGTGCCGGGAACAGCGGAAATCTGAGCGTGAGAGCTTCTGACTCGGTAATAGTAGCGAGAGAGCGATCGGATAGCCCTTTGAGTACGGCTCTAGTCGCTAACAGTATTGGCGGCACGGGAAGGGCAGGAAATATTGAAATTAACAGCCGCTCCCTGCGCGTAGAAGCAGGGGCTAGCATCTCTTCTGCGAGCGGGCTGAGCACAGGACAAAGGTTGATTCCTGTGGGCGGGCCTGGCGGAAACATCACCATCAACGCCTCAGACTCGGTGGAAGTGCTCGGCACCGCACCGGGCGCTCGCCCTTCCCGAAGTATAATCGCTGCGGGAACGGCTGGGGGCGGCAAAGGGGGTGATGTGACGGTGAACGCCAGACGGTTGATTGTCCGAGACGGAGCAGCCATCGGAGCCTCAACTCTGGGTACGGGACAAGGGGGAAATGTGACTGTCACTGCTTCGGAATCGATGGAAATAGCCGGAACTACCAGAGACGGGATCTTTCCCAGCACCATTGGCACAGCTTCGGGAGATTTGCTGTACCAGACTTTGTTGGGGCTGCAACCTCCATCTGGTGCCGCGGGAAGCTTGAGCATTGCAACGGGCAGGTTGAGTGTCCGAGACGGGGCGACGGTTAGCGTCCAAAGTTATGGAACGGGGGCGGCTGGCAGCATCAATGTTGTCGCAGATTCGATCGCCCTCAACAACAAAGGCAGTATTGACGGCACGACTGTATCGGGTATCGGGGCTAATATTAACTTGCGATCGCGAGACATCCAATTGCGCCGCAACAGCCGAATTACCACTGATGCGGGTGCTGCAGACGGCGGCAACATCACCCTCAACAGCGATATCCTAGTGGGGCAAAACAATAGCGACATCACCGCCAACGCCAAGAGCGCTGCAGGCGGCCGCGTTAATGTCAATGTCCCGAATATCTTGGGCTTTGCAGCAGCGGGCCGCGAACAGGTGAGAGACCGGTTGGGGCTGAGCGACGCTCAATTTGCAGCTTTGCAAGTAACTCCTACATCTGAGCTTTCCACCAGCGACATCGCCGCCATTTCCCAAAGTAGCGGCCCGGCTTTGCAAGGTACTGTTACATTTAGTGCTTCTGGCGTCAATCCCGCTCAAGGTTTAGTGGAACTGCCGCAAAATGTTGTCGATCCGACTGCTTTAATTGCGGCAAATCCCTGCACGCAAGGGGTCGAGAGCGCATTTACTGTCACTGGGAAAGGAGGAGTGCCACCGAGTCCTAATGATGCCCTCAGCAGCGCTCCATCGCCGCTTCCGTGGGTGGAAGAGGCAGGAAGTTCGACAACGGGCAATGTACGGGATGTAACCGATCGAGCGAAGACGGAATTGGGCCCAATCCAGGATGGGGAAGTTGTTCCGGCTCGCGGTTGGGTGATGAATGCTCAAGGAGAAGTTATGCTTGTGGCGAATCAAGTTGCGGGTCAATTGGACGATCGCACGAGGCATTCTGTATCGGTTTGTCCGCCCCGATGACCCATTGATTACAACTCACATCTTGCACCATTCTCAATTAGCCGTAGGGGCGGGTTCGCCAACAGCCTTAAAGCTTGCAAATAGGTTCTATAAACC